>CAISJJ010000325.1 GCA_903885595.1 uncultured Bacteroidales bacterium | reverse complement strand
GGTATCCACGATGCGTTTGCCCCCCGTTTCGGTATTCAGTAATACTTTTCCAGGATGATCGGCCGTAACCCGGCCAATGACCGCGCTTAGTGTTCCCAGGATATTTCTTTTCATTATTTCCAGGATATGACCGACTTCCCCCGGATCGGTCACAAGGAGCACCTTTCCCTCGTTGGCGATATGGAGTGGCTCAAAACCAAGTAGTTCGCACATGGCTGTGACCCCTTTGGTCATTGGCAGGGCAGATTCGTCGATTTCAAAGCCAAGTCCGGTCTTCTCTGCCAGTTCGTTCAACACCGTGGCAACGCCGCCCCGGGTCGGGTCGCGCATAAATTTTACCCCGGTCGACTGATCCAGCAACTCGCAGATTAAATGGTTCAGTGAGGCGCAATCGGAAACTACCGGCGATTTGAAGTTAAACGATTCACGGGCACTCATCACGGCCATGCCATGATCGCCGATGGTCCCATTGATCAGGATGAGGTCGCCTGGACGAATTTCAGCACCGTTGCTGACGTTACGGTTTTTTAGTTTAACGCTGCCGATCCCGGAGGTGTTGATGAAAAGTTTATCACATTTTCCCTTGTTGACCACCTTCGTGTCGCCGGTCACGATGGAAACCCTGGCTTTCCGCGCTTCTTCGGCCAGTGAGCGCACGATCAGTTCCAGCTCCCTCATCGGGAAGCCCTCTTCTATAATAAATGACACACTGAGATAAAGCGGATCGGCACCCGAAACAGCCAGGTCGTTCACCGTGCCGCAAACAGCCAGCTTACCAATATTCCCGCCGGGGAAAAAGATCGGATCGATCACAAACGAGTCGGTCGTAAAGGCAATGTCACCATTCCCGGAAGGGAGGATTGCGGCATCTGTCTGCGCATCAAGGACCGCGTTCTCAAAGTTCTTGAGAAACAGATTCTCAATGAGCTGGTGCATCATTCGGCCGCCATTCCCATGGCTCAGTAATATTTTATCCCCGGTGGAATTCATCTGTTAATATTTATTTTTCAAATCGGTCATGAGGACCACCCATCATTGTGATTCATGCGTTAGAGACTGTTTAAATTTCAAAATACTATTCATTTTCCTTTATTCATTTTTCACTGGCAATTATCCATTGTACTCTATTCATTGGGTTAACAACTAATGTAAAATGAAAAACGATGAGTGAAGATTGAATAATGAAAAACTAATAGTTTTCAAGGAGTTACAAATTTCAAAATGAATTTTAAACAGACTCTTAATAATTTGTTTTTTAGTGGTCACATGGAATACCCATAAATTAACATTCACGGTTGGTCTGAACGTTGTCCTTATGGGCATTTCATGGTATAAATCAAATCAGTTCTTATGGGCATTTCATAAACGGTATTTATAATAGGTTGCACAGGTGCCTTCGCCCGAAACCATGCAGGCCCCCACTGGATCGGAAGGGGTGCACTTCGTGGCAAACAGACGGCAATCGCCGGGGGTTTTCAGTCCCTTCAGGATTGAGCCGCAGATGCATCCTTTCGGATCTATCGGTTCAGGCACATCAACGATAAAATTTTTTTCAGCATCAAAGACTGCAAATTCTTCACGAATCTTCAGACCACTCAGGGGAATAACACCGAGTCCCCGCCACCTGTCGTCTTTCAGCTCAAACACCCTGGTGAGGAGTTCCTGTGCAATTTTATTTCCGTTGGCATGCACAACCCGCTGATACTGGATCTCCACCTTCGGATCACCAGATTCAAACTGGCGTGCCAGCATCAGGATCGCCAGCATCAGGTCAACCGGTTCGAATCCGGTGATCACCACGCCAAGCTTGCTGAGATTGGCCAGGTCGTTGTAAATTGTCGTCCCGGTGATTGCACTGACATGACCAGGGGCGATGAACCCGTTTATCTTCACACCGCCCTCAACCAGAGCCTTCATCACCGGGGGCATAACTTTATGTGCACTCAGTACAAAAAAATTGCTGAGATGAGCTTTCTGTGCCTCCACGATGGCTGCCGCAGTAGCAGGGGCTGTGGTTTCGAAGCCGATTCCCAGGAAGATGACCTTCTTATGCTGATTGATTTTGGCAATCTCAATAGATTCAAGAACTGAATAAACAATCCGGATGTCGTGGCCGTTTGCTTTCTCTTTTTCCAATGAACTAACCGAGCCCGGCACACGGATAAGATCCCCGTAAGTGGTAATTATTATGTCAGGGATTTTGCTGAAAGCGATGGCAGTATCGAGGAAATGCTGGCTGGATACGCAAACGGGACAACCGGGGCCGGAGATCAGATGAATGGTGGGAGGGAGCAACTCATGCAGCCCAAAACGGTGGATTGCCATGGTGTGACCCCCGCAGACCTCCATCAGGGTTAACTCCTGCCTTGAAACCTTCTTTAGTTCCCCGGCAACAGCGAGTATAAGGTCCTTTTTCCGGTATTCATCAATGTATTTCATCTATAAAAACAGTTATCGGCGTTTTCACCCTGACAGGGTCCACCACCCTGACAGGGTGTATTTCAGTGGTGACTGTTATCGGCTACTTCATTGAGCAGCCTTAGGGTTTCAGCGGCCTCCTCCGGGTCAACCTTTTCGATGGCGAAACCGGCATGCAGCATCACAAAATCTCCGGGCCTTACATCATCCAGCAATAAAATACTTGCCCGATACTCCACATCCTCGATCGATACCAGGGCACTTGGTCCGTCCACACTGATTACTTTTGCCGGGATTGCTAAACACATGATTGGTTCCTCCTTTTTGATGCGATGGCTATTTGTCCCAAGGCTATTCCCCCGTCATTGGTGGGAATGGCTGCATGGGTGTAAACTTCGAAATCATGCGCCTTCAACAGGGCAATCGCCCCTTCAAGCAGATATTGATTTTGGAAGACACCGCCCGACAGCACGACTTTGGCGATCCCCTCCCTTAGCCTGATAGAATTTGCAGCTTCAAAAATAACAGAAATTATGGTATTGTGGAACTTTGATGCTATTATTTTTATGTCGACACCTTCTTTGAGATCATTCACAATTCCCCGGATTGTTGCATCGAACCGGATTGGTTGTCCCATATCGAATTCATAGGATTCATTGCAGTTTGCTGCAACCATCGATTCGAGCCGCATAGGTCCTTCGGCCTGGAAAGAGGCGATCTGGCATAATCCGAGAAGCGATGCAACTGCATCAAACAGACGCCCAGCACCGGAGGTGAGCGGACAGTTAATGTTCCGGCTGATCATATGGGTGATCAGATCGATTTTATCCGGTTCAATTTCCCGGAGAAGGGGTAAATCCAGGGTGATGAAATCTGCGCCGTATACCCGATAGAGCCATGACACTGCCATTCTCCATGGCTCTTCGGCCGCCAGGTCGCCGCCCGGCAGCGGGATATAATCAAAGTGTGTGACACGGGTATAGTCCATGAGGTCGCAGACCAGGAATTCGGAACCCCAGGAGTGACCGTCATCTCCAAATCCGGTGCCGTCGAGCGCAATACCAATAACCTTCTCGTCTAGGTGGTGCTCGGTCATGCAGGAGGCGATGTGGGCGTGATGATGCTGCACATTGACAACAGGAAGGCCTCTGAAATGCTGCGCGGTTTTCGTGGATATGTATTCCGGGTGCATATCCACTGCGAGGAGCGATGGTTTCACCCTGAACAGATTCAGAAACCGGTCGATGGTTTGTTCATAAAATAACATGGTTTCGTATCCCTGTAGATCGCCAATGTGTTGGCTTAGAAACGCTTTCTTCCCCTTGCCGATACAGAAACAGTTGGTCAGTTCGGCCCCGAAGGCAAGGATCCCATCCATATCCATAGAGGTCCGAACAGGTGTAGGTACATACCCTCTCGACCTCCGGAAAATGCGATCCTTGCCAGCCATTACCCGTACCACCGAATCATCGGTACGGTTGAAGATATCACGATTATGCAGGACCATCATATCCATGTGATCCGAAAACTGCAAAATTGCATCCCGGTTATCAATGAGGATCGGCTCGCTGCTGAAATTCCCGCTTGTAAGGACGATTGCATCTGTTTTCAACCGCTGAAACAAAAGGTGTTGAAATGGCATATAAGGAAGCATCACACCAAGCAGGTTCAGCCCGGAGTTTATATTGGAAGCCAGTTTGTTTTGTTTAGGAAGGCCTGCATTTATAGTTGACGGATTATTATCCTGGTCAGAGTGCCATGTTTCTGAGAATGATAGATCATCCGGTTGGCTGGGTTGCAATAAGTCCACGGATGACGGATCATCATAATGGATGGCTTGATTATGATTCCCCGTTAGCGGCTTTTCATGCTCTTTAAACTCATTGGAGGTTAAATATGATGAATCATCCTGATTGATAGTATTTTGGAAGGGGAGAAGTACGATGGGCCGACGCCAGGATAAAAGTGATTTTTCTTCCGGATCCTCAACCGTGACATAACGTTTTAGCGTTGCAATGTCGCGGAACATGATTGCAAAGGGTTTTCCATCGCGTTTTTTAAGGTTTCTTAGTTTATCAACAGCAGTCTCGCTGACGGCATTGCAGGCCAGGTGCATGCCACCCAACCCTTTGATGAGTGCGGTTCCGCCCTGATCAAGGCAACCTGATAGCGTTTGAAGAATTTCCCGGGTATCGGCACTGACCTTTTTTCCCTTGATGAAGAGTTCATATTCCGGTCCGCAGATCTCGCAGGCAGTAGGTTGTGCATGAAACCTACGGTCGGTAATGCTTTCGTATTCCTCAATACAGCCAGGACACATCGGGAAGGAACTCATGGTTGTTTTGGCCCTGTCGTAAGGCAGATCTCGTATTATTGTGAAACGCGGTCCACAGTTGGTGCAATTAACGAATGCATAATTCAGCCGGGTTCCTTCCCGTTCAATATCCTCCATGCACTCGTTGCAAACCGCAATGTCGGGGCTGATCTCCGTAATATCGTCAGAAACATCATGACTGTGCAGTATTGCAAAATCTGCGAATGCTTCAGGCTCCATTTCCTGTATTTCAATATCTTCAATCATGGAAGCCGGCGGAGCCTCAGCCCGGAATGAAGACAAGAACCGTTCTGCGTCCTGGTTTTTTCCGCTGATGCAAATCCGCACATTTTCATTGGTATTCCTGACCCATCCGGTCAGATCATACTTTGCGGCGTGCCTGTATACGAAAGGCCTGAACCCGACCCCCTGAACCAACCCTGTAACGATGATCTGAAGCGTTTTAATGATCGAATTATTGAATTATTGAATTGTTGAATTGTTGAATTGTTGATTGACTGATTGACTGATTGACTGATTGATTGATTGATTGACTGATTGACTGAATGATAAACAGTTTAACGTTTTCCTAACATCCCGGCTGCCCGGCCATCCAGCTTACTAACTGACCAACTGACCAACTTGCCAACTTGCCAGCTTACCAACTTGCCAGCTTGCCAACTTACCAACTTACCAACTTACCAACTTACCAACTTACCAACTTGCTTTGCTAATAAATGTAAAATTATGCATATTTTATTTATTTTAGCCTGATAATCTATTTCTATGCTTACATTCCTGACGGGTTTCATAGCAAGTGTTGCGCATGTCGTTACCGGGCCCGATCATCTTGCTGCGGTTACACCCCTGGCCATCGACAGCCGTAAAAAATCATG
>CAISJJ010000324.1 GCA_903885595.1 uncultured Bacteroidales bacterium | reverse complement strand
ATTGATCAATAGCGCCTCCCTTTCTCCTTGAGGACAAGGCAGGGGGTTGAGGTGATAATGATACACCCCTTGGAGTCACATATCAATACCGAAAAATATCAACTTGTTTAAAGGAGATAAGCAGTTTTGTCAAAATGTCCGTCTGGCCTCTTGGCCGCTTGCCTCACACAAAAATAAATAGCATGAAAAAAAAACCTACAATTTTTAAGTCTATTCTGCTAACCATATTTGCCATCGTGTTACCGGCAATGATGTTGGCCCAGGATACAGGAGTTGATCTCCGGGGTGCATGGATGGGGTCGATCAAGGTGCAGGGAACTGACCTCAGGCTGGTCATGCAGGTCTCGATAAATGAAACCGACAGCATGACTGTCACTTTCGACAGCCCGGATCAGGGAGCCAAAGGTATCCCGACCAGTAAAGTCATTTTGCGGAATGATTCGATTTTGATCACATCCAAGAAAATCGGGGGAACTTTTACCGGGAAGATCAATGCGGACCATACATCCATTCCTGGTTTATGGAAACAAGGCGGAATGTCGTTCCCATTGATTTTCAACAGACAAGAAAGGCCGGTGATCGTGAACCGGCCCCAGGAACCAAAACCACCGTTCCCTTATCGTTCTGAAGATGTTTCCTTTAAAAATGCCACCGGGGGGTTCGCCCTGGCCGGAACACTTACGGTTCCTGACCAGGCAGGCAGGTATCCTGCAGCCATCCTGATTTCGGGATCGGGGCCGCAAAACCGCGATGAAGAACTGGCAGGGCATAAGCCTTTTCTGGTTCTGGCCGACTACCTCACAAGGCAGGGGATGGCAGTACTCAGGTATGATGACCGTGGGGTGGGCAGATCAGGCGGGTCATTTAATAATTCAACCACAACTGACTTTGCCACAGATGCGGAGGCAGCCGTCAATTTCCTGAAACAAAGGAAGGACATTGATACTACCAGGATCGGGTTTATCGGTCATAGCGAAGGGGGTACCGTTGCCCCGATTGTTGCTTCCCAACGTTCTGATTTAGCCTTTATGATTCTGATGGCTGCTCCCGGGCTTCCCGGGGAACAAATCCTTATTATGCAATCGGAACTCATCAGCAAAGCAGAAGGTATAGACGAAAAAACCATCAAAACCAACGAAAAACTGAGCCGTAATATTTACTCTGTATTGAAGAAAACCCGGGATAATGAGAAGGCAGAACAAAAAATAAAGGCGATGTTCATTGCTGCTGATAAGAAAAATGCTTCTGATACAGCTTCCCACCATATGACAGTGGAACAGATCAGTGCCCAGGTTAAAACGCTGACATCTCCCTGGTTTCGTAGCTTTCTCATCCTCGATCCGGAAGAATTTCTTTCAAAAGTTAAGTGCCCTCTGCTAGCCATTAATGGCAGTCTTGACTTGCAGGTTCCATCCAGAGAAAACCTGCAAGCAATAGAAAAGGCCATGATTTTCGGCGGAAACGCCAATTACATGGTGGAAGAACTGCCGGGGTTAAACCACCTTTTTCAAACCGCAGTGACCGGAAGTCCGACTGAATATGCTAAAATAGAAGAAACAATATCACTGGCAGCACTCGAAATTATTGGAAGCTGGCTTAAAAAGAATGTAGTTGACCAGTAAACGGGGAAACAGATTAACCAGGTAACAGCCTGACATTTTGCTTTATCTTTTTACGATAAATCCCGCTAAACAGATTTTTATCTGTCTGTGTGAAATTTAGGAAATCTCATGTACATTTGCTCATATCAATTTATTAGATCATCATGGATAATTCAATTCACGCGGTTTCGCCGGTAGATGGCCGGTATTGTTTACTAACTGAGCCATTGGCTGCCTATTTCTCTGAAGCTGCCATCATAAGGTACCGGGTATTGGTTGAAGTGGAGTATTTCATCGCACTTTGCAAGATTCCACTTCCCCAGTTGACTGGCTTTGAAAAAAAAATGTTCCCGAAACTTCGTCATATTTATGAGAAATTTGATCCTGACGATGCCATCCGTGTAAAAGAGATTGAAAAGGAAACGAACCATGATGTGAAGGCCATTGAGTACTTTCTCAGGGAGCAGTTCGATCTACTCAGTTTGGGTTCATTCAAAGAGTTTATCCATTTCGGGATAACCTCGCAGGACATCAACAATACGGCCTTTCCGCTGGCGATGCGCGATGCATACCGTGATATCATGGAACCTGCACTGGAAACCATTTACACTGACCTGCATGCCCGTGCAAAGGAATGGCAGTCTGTTCCCATGCTGTCACGTACCCACGGTCAACCGGCATCACCTACCACTGTTGGCAAAGAACTTTACGTTTTTGTCGAGAGACTCGGTATGCAACTGGCATTATTGGAAACGATTCCCATTTCGGCCAAATTCGGCGGGGCTACCGGAAATTTCAATGCTCACCACGCGGCTTATCCCGGAATCGACTGGATACAATTTGCCAATAAATTTATTAACGACACCCTTGAACTGGAACGCTGCCAGACAACCACCCAGATCGAACATTACGATAACATGGCAGCCTTTTTCGATAACCTGAAACGCATAAACACCATCCTGATTGATCTCGACCGCGATCTCTGGGCATATATTTCAATGGACTATTTCAAACAAAAGGTGAAGGCGACTGAAACCGGTTCCTCAACCATGCCCCATAAGGTAAATCCGATTGATTTTGAAAACTCTGAGGGAAATCTCGGGCTTGCCAACGCGATTTTTGAACATTTGTCGGCCAAGCTTCCCATATCGCGGCTGCAACGCGACCTTACCGACTCTACCGTGATCAGGAACATCGGCATTCCATTTGCACATTCGCTGATAGCGTACAAATCGTTTCTCAAAGGATTGAATAAATTAATTCTCAATGATCCGGCACTAAAAAAAGATCTTGAAAACAACTGGGCTGTCGTTTCTGAAGCCATTCAAACGATCCTTCGCCGCGAAAATTACCCAAACCCGTATGAGGCGCTAAAAGAGGTCACACGCGGGCAAGAAGGAATTACAAAGATCACCATGCACCGGTTTATTGATGGGTTGAAGGTGACAAAAAAGATCAAGGATGAATTGAAGACCGTAACTCCTGAAAATTATACAGGGATCATTGATTTCTAATCCTCCTATTGCAAAAAATGCAAATGTCAAAAATGCAAATGTCAAAATGCAAAATGCAAAATCAAAACCTGGCATTTAGCTTTTCTTCTTCGTGTTGTTTTTCCAATTTTAACATTTGCAATTTAAATTGACTTTAATGAAAGTTTCAGGATTCACATTCGTTCGCAATGCGATAAAATATGACTATCCCGTGGTAGAATCGATAAGATCGGTATTGCCGCTCTGCGACGAATTTATTGTGGCAGTGGGACATTCGGAGGATGATACCCGGAATCTTGTACTTTCTATCGGTGATCCGAAAATCAGGATTATTGACACGGTTTGGAACGATACATTGCGTGACGGGGGACGGGTGTTGTCGGTTGAAACGGATAAGGCATTCGATGCTATTTCGCCCGACAGCACCTGGGCCTTTTATATCCAGGCCGATGAAGTGGTTCATGAAAAGTACCTGCCCGAAATAGCTGCTGCAATGAAGAAATGGGAACATGAACCAGAAATTGAAGGCTTTGTTTTCAATTACACCCATTTCTGGGGTTCATACCATTATATCGGCGATTCAAGGAAATGGTACCGCCGTGAGGTGCGGATTGTCAGAAATGACAGGCAGATCCGCTCCTACCTTGATGCCCAGGGATTCAGAAAAAACGGCAGAAAGTTAAACGTTGCGGCTATGAATGCAGCCATATACCATTACGGTTGGGTAAAACCACCTGAAGCACAGCAGGCAAAACTGCAAACATTTCACCGTTACTGGCACAGTGACCGGTGGATCGAAAAATCTATGGCAAAATCTGAAGTCTATGATTACTCCGGAATGAATTTCCTGGCACCCTTTTCCGGATCCCATCCTGCAGCAATGCACGGGCGTATTGCCCGCCAGAATTGGGAATTCAGTCCAAACTCAGGAAAAAAGTGTCGTTCGCTGAAATCTTCAATGCTCCATTTTATTGAAAAGAAAACAGGCTGGCGGTTGGGGGAGTATAAGAATTACAGAATCGTCAGGAAAAAAACGTGACACGGGACACGGGACACGGGACATGAATGGTTAGCAGCAGGAAATTATATGATTCGGGACGCGGGACGCGGGACACGGGACATGGAACAAAAATCGCCTTTATGCGGCAAAAAACGAGTCGCGGGTTGCATGCCAAAATCACTATTCTTTTTTATCTTTGCAAAAACTAATGTATCATGGACCTAAGTAAGATCTTATCACTTGCCGGAAAAAACGGCTTATTTAAAGTGGTTTCACAAGCAAAGAATGCAGTAATTGTTGAATCGCTCATTGATGGCAAGAGATTTCCAGCATTCGGAAATGAAAAAATCAGTTCGCTGGAGGAGATCAGTGTATTTACAACCGGGGACGACATTGCATTAAAAGAGGTTTTTAAAGCGTTTTATGTCAAACTTGACGGGAAACCAGCCATTGACAGTAAATCGGACAACAACACCCTGAAAAAGTTTTTCCTTGAAATGGTACCTGAATTTGACCAGGAACGCGTTTATGTTTCCGATATAAAAAAAATGATCAGCTGGTATAATATGCTGTTACAAAAAGAGCTCCTCGATTTTTCTGAAAAAGAAGCGGAAGAACCATCAGGAGAACCAGTTGCCGGTGAACAACCAGCAGATGAAAAAGATTCAGCAGAACCCGGGGATACGATCGATCCGGAAGCAAAATGAGTGGGGATCTAACCTATGATTTATAATTAATGACTTTCCAAAAAGTTGTCCAGGTTCTTACAGTTGTTAACAACTTCCGGCTCAACAGCCGTCATTTCATTATTGATCTTCATGCGCCGTCACCTCTACCGAACATCCTTCCCGGACAATTCGCACAGGTTCTGGTAGATGATTCTCCGTCGACATTCCTGCGCCGGCCTTTCTCCATTCATTCTGTGGATTTTGGAAACAATACATTCAGACTGCTCATCCAGATCAAAGGTGAGGGAACACGTCATCTGAGCAAGTTGAAACCTGGTGATTCGCTGGATGCAATCTACCCACTTGGAAATGCATTTTCACTTCCGCTTACCAAAGATGTTCTCCTGGTTGGCGGGGGTTGTGGCGTTGCTCCATTATTGTTCCTTTCACAATTTCTCAACCAGAATTATGTCCGGCCCACCATCCTGGTTGGCTTCAGAACAAAAGAGGAGGTTTCGGAAATTGAAGCATATGAAAAATACGGCAACGTGCTGATTACCACCGATGACGGCACGGAAGGAGAAAAAGGGCTGGTGGTTGATCACTCCATCTTTCAAAAAGAAAGACTGCCATTTAAAAAAATCTATTGCTGTGGTCCCGATGCCATGATGAAAGCGGTTGCCAAAATAGCCCGGATGCATCGGATCGATTGTGAAGTATCACTCGAAAACACCATGGCCTGCGGATTTGGTGTATGCCTTTGCTGTATTACCCCAACAGATAAAGGGAACGAACGTGTTTGCGTGGAAGGACCGGTATTTAATGAAAGCAGACTGAGATGGTAACAAAGGGATTTACGATTTACGATTTACGATTTACGATATACGATTTACGATATACGATTTCAACATTCCCCAATTTCGCTACCTCGCTATTTCGCCACCTCGCTACCTAATCATGAAAAATCTCTCTGTAAATATCGCAGGCCTGCATTTCAAAAACCCGGTGACCACCGCTTCCGGTACTTTTGGATATGGCGATGAGTTTCTTGATTTCATTGATCTGTCGAGACTTGGAGGAATATTTGTCAAAGCGGTAACCGGGAAGAACCGCGATGGAAATGCATATCCACGTATGGCGGAGACTTCGTCGGGGATGTTGAATTCCGTTGGGTTGCAGAACAAGGGGATTGATCATTTTTGCCGTGAGATATATCCAAGGATCAGGCATTTTGACACCCATATGATTGTCAATGTATCGGGATCGACGGTTGAAGAGTATATTGAAGTCGCTGAACGGATCAATGAACTTGAGATGATTCCAGCCATTGAGTTAAACATCTCCTGTCCGAATGTAAAACTGGGAGGAATGGCCTTTGGAACTGTGCCAGCCATGGCGGCTGAAGTAACTTCCGAAGTTCGAAAAGTCTACAAAAAGGTATTGATGGTGAAACTTTCTCCAAATGTGACCAGCATCGGCGACCTGGCCAAAGCAGTTGTTGACGGAGGCGCCGACGTGATCACCCTTATCAATACTTTGCTGGGCATGGCCATTGATGCCGAACGCCGTCGTCCCGTGTTGTCAACCATTACTGGCGGGTTATCAGGCCCGGCCATCAAACCTATTGCATTGCGCATGGTCTGGCAGACACATAAAGCAGTGCGGGTACCCATCATCGGATTAGGCGGCATAATGAACGCTACCGATGCCATTGAGTTTATCCTGGCCGGGGCCTCCGCCATTCAGGTTGGCACCGCCAATTTCATCGATCCTTCCGTATCAGTTAAAATTGTTGATGGAATTGAAGCTTACCTGGATCGGCATAAAATTAATAATGTCTCCGACCTGGTGGGAGCACTCAGAACGGAATAGACTGAGAAAAGAATTTCCGATTAACAAGTGACAAATCAGCTTTCAACAATTGGTTGTTGTTTATTGACTGATTTTTATACACAGTTTTAATTTTTAATTTTAAGTCTACTCCGAAAATACAGCTTTTTGAATACTTACCGAAGTCAAAGTATGCAACAACCTGCAATTAAGCACACTTCGACTCCGCTCAGTGTCCTTGGTCAGTTGAACGTGACTTTTCGGAGTATGCTCGGTTTTTGAATTTTGATTTGTGTCTTTGAGTTTTGATCTTTGAATTTTGATTTTTTTGTAATTAACCGGTTAACACCAACATAATCAATCCTGTAATGAAAACCTCCCAATCAAAAATTCCTGCATTTATCCCTTTGTCTGCTTTTTTTGCATTGTTTGCAATATTTGCATTTTGCACCTTGAATAATTCCGGGATGCTTTTATCGCAGGCAAGTCGAAATAATCCTGCCAAATGGGTTAAACCAACCCTCACACCCAATGACTGGATGGCCATGCAGCGCATCTATCCGTACGACCGGATCAACCCGGAAGCTTTTCTTTCTGCCACACGGCAGGTGCAATTACTAATGCAATCCGATCCTGACCGCAATTTCCCTTGGACTTTCACAGGTCCTGACAATATCGGCGGCAGGATCACAGATATAGAATCACCGGCCGGAAGTCCTTCAACACTTTATATCGGGGCTGCCACGGGAGGAATCCTGAAGACAACCGACCTGGGACTCACCTGGACCAACCTCTTTGATGACGTACCCGTAATCTCTGTCGGTGATATCGCCATTGATCCGAATAACGCCCAGGTTTTATATTGCGGCACCGGTGAAGCAAATTCAGCGAGTTTTAGTTTCCTGGGCAATGGTATGTATAAATCGACCGATGCAGGAGAGTCATGGCAACATATCGGGCTTACAAATTCGGCCTATATTGGCCGGGTTCTGGTCGATTATTCCAACTCACAGCGGGTTTTTGTTGCGGCATGCGGGAATCTTTTTACGGCCACTGACGAACGGGGCGTTTATCGCAGCGATGATGGAGGTCAAACATGGCAGAGGGTGCTATTTCTCACCGACTCAACCTCGGCCATTGACCTGGTGCAGCATCCAACCAATCCGCAGATACTGTACGCCTCAATGTGGGAAAGGATCCGGGGGCTCACCTACCGGCAGTCGTTTGGTGAAACATCAGGAATATGGAAAAGCACCGATGGCGGTACGACCTGGAATGAAATGACGAGCGGATTGCCTTCCGGCAATAATGTAGGAAGAATCGGTATTGCAATTGCCAAATCGAATCCCGATGTCCTTTATGCGTTTTATGACCTTGCCGACAGCGAAGTTGCTGTTTATAAATCGTTGAACGGAGGAACATCCTGGACCCGCACCAACGATGGTGCATTATATGGGATGAACAGCAATTTCGGATGGTACTTTGGGCAGGTAAGGGTTGACCCCGAGAATGCCAACAGGGTGTTTGTGATGGGTGTCAACCTGTTCAGGACCGAAAACGGAGGGAGTTCATGGACCGACGTATCCTCATGGGATTTCCATGTAGATCATCATGCCATGTTTTTTGATGAAGTGAATAACAGGATTATTGAAGGTAATGACGGAGGACTTTATAAAAGTCAGAATAACGGGAATAGCTGGACAAAGATCAACAATCTTCCCTTGACCCAGTTTTATGCCATTGACATTGATTACCAGTTGCCCGAACGAATTTACGGCGGCACCCAGGATAATAACACCATTCGCACCCTTACAGGAGGAACCAGCGACTGGGAACCCATCCTGGGAGGTGATGGCATGTACACCCTGGTAGACTATACCAATTCCAACACCATTTATGCCGAGTACCAGTGGGGGAATCTTTACCGGTCAGACGACGGTGGTTCAAACATGAATTATATTTCCGGTCCGATGTCGGGCGACCGCGTCAACTGGTCAGCACCGCTGGCCATGCACCCGGATAATTCATCAATCCTCTACTTTGGAACTTACCGGGTATGGAAATCCACCAACAAGGGAAATTCATGGCAGGCAGTCAGCCCTGACTTAACAGCAGGCATCAATCAGTATTTCTACACAATTACCACCATCGACATCTCTCGTGTCAACCCTGCTATTGTGATCGCCGGTACCGGTGACGGGAAAGTGCACGTTTCGACTACTAATGGACAAAACTGGCAAAACATCTCAGCCGGTCTGCCGAACCGCTGGATAACAAAAGTTGCTGCCGACCCTTTCAACGCACAAACCATTTATGCCACCATTTCAGGCTTTCGCTGGGATGAACCCCTGCCCCATGTGTTTAAATCAACCAACCTGGGTTTGAACTGGATCGACATAACCGGCAATTTACCTGAGTTTCCGGTAAACGACATCGTTCTCGACCCCGATCTTCCCGGACGCATTATCGTGGCTACCGATGCCGGTGTTTATGGAACAGAGAATGGCGGGGAGTATTGGTACTGGATGTGGGACAACCTCCCGGCAGTGCCAGTCTGTGCCATGAAAATTCATGCTCCCAGCCGAACCGTTGTTGCAGGAACATATGGGTTATCAACTTACACTGCGAACCTGGATGATTTAATGACCGGCATGTCTCCGTTGAAAAAAACAAGAAGTGTTAACCTGGCTGTCAATCCAAATCCGTTTATGAGTAGTACAACCCTTAGTTTTTACCTGCCCGGTGAGGACCAGATCAGGGTCAGTATATATGGATTGAACGGTGAACTCAGGCAGGTGGTATTCGAAGGAAATTTATCCAAAGGAACTCAAAAAATCATTTGGAATCCGGGTGCAACCAATGTAATGGGCCATGGGGCCTTTCCTGCCGGCCTTTACCTGGTGAGAATCGAAGGAGAACATTACTCAGCAGCAACTAAAATCGTGAAGTATTGAAACAAAAAGTCTAATAATCAGATGAACTCCCGAAAATCATAATCACGGTAATAAGCCTCATAAACAAATCAAAACTGATATATAAACATCGTATCCCTGTGTGGGATCAGATACCCCGGTGGGCAGGATGAATAGTTTGGCACGTGATTTACTGAGCGAGAGGCACTGCCCGGAGTCTACGGGCCGACCAAGCAGATCTAAGAACCGGCAACCGTTAACGACGTCAAAGGACAATTCTATCAAAGGCCTAGCTGATGCATCAATTAACAACATTGACCTCCGTTTCCAAAGAGATTCCAAATTTTTGAAATACTGAATCCAT
>CAISJJ010000323.1 GCA_903885595.1 uncultured Bacteroidales bacterium | reverse complement strand
ATATCTTATACAATATCAGTGGCATGAAAAAATATTTTATCCAAATCATGGTGTTTTGACGTGAAAAATGGCGGCCAAAGTTTTAACTTAGTTGACGGATTTGGTAAATCGGACGGTCACGTTAAACAGGGGCAATATGTTTAAGGCGCCTCAACCCCCTGGTCATTATCACCTCAACCCCCTGACCCCTTCTCCTGAAGGAGAAGGGGAGACAGTAGTTACCGGATTTTTGTACTTTTACAATATGGTTTATATCAGTAAGAGCCGGGAGTATTTGCTTCATCTGGATGCAGCAGATGGCACATTTGAAAAGGCCCACACCCTGAGGCATAGCATGACAGATGCTGAAAGGATCTTATGGAATGAATTGAAAAACAGAAAATTCATGGGATTAAAATTCCGGAGGCAGCACCCGATTCACCGGTATATCGGGGACTTTTATTGCCATGAGAATAAATTGATTATCGAGGTCGACGGCGCGATTCATGACCAGGAGGCTACCGTCGAACATGACCTGAACCGAACAGCAGAACTTGACAGATTGGGAATCTGTGTGATCAGATTCAAAAATGAACAGGTAATCAATCAACTCGACGAAGTGTTACTTGAAATAGGCAACCACATAAAAAGTGCGGGAAACCCCAACTCCCCTTCTCCTTCAGGAGAAGGGGTCAGGGGGATGAGGTGAAGATGGCCAGGGTTTTGAGATACATTGAGCAGAAGGGGTCAGGGGGATGAGGTGAAAAAGGCCAGCGGTTTGAGATGTCATATCCTGACAGTTCCCTCTCCCATTTTCCAAGCCCTTTCCGGTGCAATTATTTGATGTGATTTTACAAAAATCATTGTACTTTTGACCAATTTCTGACTTTTTTCTATGTCCACAATCATATCTTTAACAATCCTCGGCATCCTCGTGCTCTTCCTTGGGATCATGAAAAAGCAAACATGGCTGCTGCCGGTAATCCTGCTGGGATTGGTGGTATCTATGGCGCTGACATTCCTGGATTGGAATACATTCAGATCATATTACAATGCGATGATCATCGTCGACAACGTTGCAGTTGCCTTCAGTACGGTTCTCATCTTCTCAACCTTCCTGATCTTTTCTCTGGCAGCCCGCTACTACCGCGGCGTGCAACGTCCGCTCGACGACATTTACGGGGTGATGATCTTTGCCCTGGTGGGGGCTGTGATGATGACCTCCTATGGAAACCTCATCATGCTTTTCCTGGGCATCGAAACTCTGTCAATCGCACTGTATGTGCTGGCAGGGAGTCATAAAGAGGCCATCACCTCCAACGAGGCAACACTCAAATATTTTCTCCTCGGATCGTTCCTCTCCGGGTTCCTGCTTTTCGGGATCGCTTTGATTTACGGGGCAAGCGGGACCTTTGACCTGCAAAAGATCTCCCTCTTTGTAGCCTCCTGTGCCGGAACCTACCCGCCCATGTTCCTGGCCGGACTGTTCCTGCTCATCATTGGACTGGCTTTTAAAATTGCCATCGTCCCTTTCCATTTCTGGGCTCCTGACGTATATGAGGGCACACCCACCCTGCTTACCGCATTCATGGCCACCGTGGTGAAAACCGCCTCCATCGTGGCGATGTTCCGTTTTTTTACACACACCTTCTATGGGATCCATGGCGTTTGGGAAACCACCATCTGGATCCTGGCCGTTCTCACCATTTTGCTTGGAAACTTTACCGGAATCTATCAGCCCAATCTCAAGCGGATGCTGGCCTATTCGAGCATCAGCCATTCGGGCTATATGATGCTTGCTGTGGTGGCTTTCAGTCCCATGTCCGATAATGCATTGCTGCTATACACACTTTCTTATTCCATTGCTACCATCTCGGCCTTTGGCATCCTGATCCTCATCCGTGAAGCCCATGGAAATGACTATTTCAGTTCGCTCAATGGCATGGCAAAAACCAATCCGCTGGAGGCCTTCTGCCTCACCATCGCGATGCTTTCGCTCACGGGGATCCCACCCCTGGCAGGCTTTATGGCAAAATACTACCTCTTTACAACAGCCCTGGAACAGGGACTGGTATGGCTGGTGATCGTTGCCATCGCCGGATCGGCCATCAGCGTAGCCTATTATTTCAAACCCATCATGGCCATGTACCTGAAAGAATCAGATGGGGTGAGACTCACTGTGGAATTACCTTATAAAATCCATCTGATGTTTATGACGTTGCTGATAATCCTGATAGGCATCGTGCCCTTCCTGCTGATGGAGCTTCTTTAAGAAAAAGCAAACGATGAAGGGAATGCAACCGATTTGGAAAATGAAACCAATTTGAATGTCCCGCGTCACGCGTCACGAATATTCCTTCGTAACCTGTTTTTACAGAAACTTCTTTATCTCCGCTGCGTGTTCCTTTTCTTCATCGATGATTTGCTGAACAAGGCGTTTTGAATCGCTGCGGGTATATTTCAGCAGTTCGGTGTAGAAGGCCACACTGTCGTTTTCAAATTTAAAGGCGGCCTCAAGTCCCTCTTTGGGAGTTTTAAGGGTCAGCGCCAGTTTCTTCCCGGAGTCGGGTTTCCCGAAGATGTGCGATTCAGCCAAGTGGTTTATATAATCGGAGGCATCCTCTGCGCTGAAATCAAAACTTTCGGCGTCGAATTTTTCAGCCAGTTTCTGGAAAATAGAGATATGGAGGATTTCTTTTTCAGCCAGGTCGAAAAACAATCCTTTTATGTCATTGCTCTCTGTGATCATTTCCGCGGCGGCGGTATAAAATTCATTACCGTTTTCTTCAATTCTTACGGCGATTTCAACAATTTCTTGTCCTGAATAATACATGGTGGTCGGTTTTATGTGAAGCAAATGTATAAAAAATTCCTGTGATGCAGCAGCCTTTCAGTCAGTCTCCCAAATATTTGTGAAAGAACTGATTTAATTGCACGGAATGCCACTCCCGGCGATTTGCTATCTTTGCATTACGATCCCGGCCGGGTTCAATGCAGGTCTTTTGCGCCGCCAGGACAACAGGACGCTAAAAAAATAAATCATTGATTCAAGTCATTGTGATTAAATCATTTGCGCATTAGTGTCATCGCGTTGAAAGATTGCACAGGTCATGATCTATATTAAGATACTATGGACAAGAAAACCCTCGAGAAATACAGTTCCGCCTTCACTTTAAGCGACATGGAGATCTTTATCTTCCCCGATCTCCTGTATGCCCTGGTGCTGGCCAATATCATGTCGCCTGAAATCTGGAAATGGCGTGATGATCCGTGGTTTACCGGAGTCACAAAAATGGGCCCGCTGAAGAAGATCCATCGTGTAAAACAATATGTGATGGATCATTACAATTTCAACCTCGATCTCGAAACCTGGGGACTCACCGATAAACAAACAGAGATCAACCGGTTCAACGAGTTTGTTGATATGGATATGCTATCCAGGTCGAATGCGCTCTTTGGGTACGAGGGGGATAAGTATTATTTCGATATGGATATCCGCCGTCATTTCGGGCTTGATAAGTTCGATTCCGATATCATTCCCTACTGGAAGACGGAAACAGTGGAGGCCATGAATGCCTTTCGTTACAAGCCAAACCATGAAGCCGGGGCAGGGGAATGTGTTTCGCTGGCTTGTTTATACGCTGCTGCTTTGTTCATTGTGGCAGAGGTGCCGCTTGAGAAGATATTCCTGATGGGAACCCCGCTCCATTCGCAGAATTTTGTGATGGTCGATGAAGGGGTCCTTACCAATAACCGCAGGATTGTCACCAAATCGATGTGGTACAATGGTACCGAATTATCGGCCCTGGCGCGCCGGGCGCTCGAACATGAACAGGTAACCTATGTGGCACACAACAGCGGCTGGATTCATTCCATGTATCCCGAAGCTACCATCGATGCCCGGGAATATCATTTGTTTCAGGATAAACTTGCTAAATTTCTTGAAACGCCGATCGATTTTGAGATCTTTATGAATTTTCTCCGCGATTACAGCCGGCACCAGAAACTCTTCCAGTTGTGTTTCGCCTGCCATGGATCCAACCGGTACATCCAGCTTGAAAAAGCCTTCGGATACGAACATGGAAGCAAAAACCGCCTGGGTGATAAAACCGGACGCAAGCTTTATTGTGAAATGGAAGAGGAGGACCTTTACCTGCAGCCACTGGATCACAGGTTCAGAATTTATCATGAAGATGAACTCTTCGATCTGAAACCTTACCCTGCCTTTATTGAAAACCTGAAAAAGAACTTTCCCGGACTGGAGAATCATCCTGAATTTTTCACCGACCTGAAAAAATTCACACACACGGTGCCCCGGCTCCCGTCAACGAAAAAGGAGTTCATTGCCTCCCCGGCTATTAAGATCAACCCGGGCCAGACCCGCGAAGAGATCATCGCCCATCTCTCCAATTTTCGCCGATCCTACACACGCAACGCCGAATGCAGAACACATTACCCTGCACCCTGCGCCCTGTGCCCCGTGCCCTCTTCGCTCATCGCCGACCTCGCCTTTTATGCCGGCCGCTACATGGATTCATGCGACTGGGAACCTTTCTTTAAGGCTGCATTTGAACGAAACCCGGTCACCGTTGAACAATTTCGCGGGATGGATCTGCAGGCTGTGTATGACCAATTGCAATCATGGCCAAACGAATCGATATACGATGGCAATCGCCTCGCCCTTCCCGATGAGGTAGTCAATTTTAAACGCGGCGATGGCATTGAAAAGGCGCTCACCCTGGTGAATATAGCAAAATCGCGCCATGCGGAGGTTTCCGTGGAGCAGAGCGGTGACCTGATATCAGTCAGGCAGGGAAGATTAACATTTGACTTCACGACCGTGAAAAAACTAAAGGTTAATTTAATTTAATTCTCTCTGCGGCCCTCTGCGCCTCCTCCGCGTCCTCTGCGGTTAGAAAAATAAACCACGGAGTTCGCAGAGAACCGCTGAGCAAATAATAAGAAGATATTTACTTTTTTTGCGTACCTTAGTTTCACATTTGTAAAAATTCCCGGATTATGAAAAAATTGATGATTTTTGCGGTTTTGATAATGTCAATCCTGCAGGTTGAAACTTCGGTTTATGCGCAAAACAATACTGCCCTGCCTGCCGGAGGAACTGTTTCAAACGCCATAAAAGCCGATAGTTTAACTTGTAGCCCCTTTGCCTATGAAGGCCAGGTTTACCATGCAGTGATGATTGGCAGGCAATGCTGGATGAGCGAAAACCTGAATGTAGGGAAGTGGGTTGATGAAAGCCAGATACAAAAAGAGGGTGATAACAGTGTTATCGAAAAATATTGCTTTGGCAATGATTTTACGCAGTGTGATTACTGGGGAGGCCTTTACCAGTGGGATGAACTGATGGCCTACACGGAGATTTCCGGAGCACAGGGAATTTGTCCTGCGGGCTGGCATGTTCCCTCGAGCCAGGACTGGAAGAACCTGATCAGGTTTCTCGGCATGAATACCGAAGCCGGGGGAAAGCTCAAATCAACCCTGAGCTGGCAAACACCCAATGTTGGTGCCACCAACTCCAGTGGCTTCTCAGCACTTCCGGGAGGTTATTACGATTTTATGGCCAAGCAATGGCATGACCAGTACCGGGAAAGTTATTTCTGGTCGTCAGAGATCATTTCCAAAGGCACAGCTGTCGCAGTATACATGGAATACCGCACCAGCGGGGTGGAAATGTATGAAGAGTACCAGCCCAGCGCGCTCGCTGTGCGATGCATAAAAAATTGAATCGCCCGGGCTCACCCAAACACGATTCAAATCCTTAGTTAGTCAGCGGCATCCCTTTCGCCGTATGTTATGGTAAATCACGTCGACCTCTGCTGTTGCTGCAGTTCAGATCATTTTTCCTACCTTTGTCCTCCAAATTCAGAATTAAAATGGCTAACAACGAGGAGCTCTTTAAGAAAATCATATCCCACGCCAAGGAATACGGCTTTGTGTTCCCCTCAAGTGAAATCTACGACGGACTTAGCGCTGTTTACGATTACGGTCCTTTTGGCGTCGAACTCAAAAACAATATCAAGGAATACTGGTGGCGGTGGATGACCCAGTTTCATGAAAATATCGTTGGACTCGATTGCGCCATTTTCATGCATCCTACAGTATGGAAGGCCTCTGGTCATGTGGATGCCTTCAGCGACCCGATGATCGACAACCGCGATTCAAAAAAGCGTTACCGAGCCGATGTGCTGGTTGAAGATCATCTTCAGAAGATTGAGGATAAGATTACAAAAGAGGTAGAGAAGGCCCGCGGCCGTTTCGGTGAAACCTTTGATGAGAAAATGTACCGGGAGACCAACCCCCGCGTGAAGGAATACCAGGATAAGATCGATGTCATCAAGACCCGGTTTTATGCCTCCCTGGGGAAAGATGATCTCGCAGATATAAAGTTGCTGATCGAAGAGGCGGGGATTGTATGTCCTGTCAGCGGAACCAAGAACTGGACCGATGTAAGGCAGTTCAACCTGATGTTTTCGACCCAGATGGGTTCGGTAAATGATGACACCTCAGTGGTTTATCTGCGACCGGAAACCGCACAGGGAATTTTTGTCAATTTCCTGAATGTACAGAAATCAGCCCGCATGAAGATCCCCTTTGGCATAGCCCAGATCGGGAAGGCCTTCCGCAACGAGATTGTGGCACGGCAGTTCCTTTTCCGCATGCGTGAATTCGAACAAATGGAGATGCAGTACTTTGTCAAACCGGGAGAAGAACTGAAATGGTATGAATTCTGGAAGGAGGAACGCATGAAATGGCACCTTTCGCTCGGCCTTCCCGCCTCGAAATATCGGTTCCACAACCATGAAAAGCTGGCCCATTACGCCAATGCCGCAGCCGATATCGAATTTGAATTCCCCATCGGGTTCAAGGAACTGGAAGGCATTCACAGCCGCACCGATTTTGACCTGAGTGCCCATCAAACCTTTTCGGGTCGCAAAATTCAGTATTTCGACACCGAAGCAAACGAAAGTTATGTGCCTTATGTTGTGGAGACCTCCATTGGCCTCGACCGTACGTTTCTGGCCATCCTGAGTCATGCCTACCGCGAAGAGAAACTCGAAGATGGCAGTGAACGCGTGGTACTGGGGATCCCGGCAAAACTGGCGCCGATCAAACTTGCCGTTCTGCCTTTAACCAAAAAAGATGGCCTGCCCGAGAAAGCACGCGAGATCATGGATGTAATGAAGTATGATTATCGTTGTTACTACGAAGAAAAAGACACCATCGGCCGTCGTTACCGGCGCATGGATGCGCTTGGCACTCCATTCTGCGTCACCATCGACCACCAGACGCTCGAAGACAACACCGTCACCATCCGCGACCGTGACACGATGTTGCAGGAGAGAATCGCCATTGACCGGATTTCGGACGTTGTAAAGGGGAAGATGGTAAGTTGGTAGGCTGGTAAGTTGGTAAGCTGGCAAGTTGGCAAGTTAATGGGTTATATTGGCAAATTTCAAAATTTCCAAAATTGAATGAGCGCAATCATACCGGAAGAAATCAACATAGCAAGATTCTTCCTGTTTGAGGGTACAGTTTTCCATAATCCTTTCCGGCTCCGCAGGAGCCAAATCCTGGTTGCGCGCCGTAGGTGCGCAATGCATGTTGGATTTGATTCTCCGGGAAATAATTTCGCACCTACGGAGCGACATACTCCCGAACCTCATCGTTCTACCAACATTTCGCACCTGCGGAGCGCATGGAAGAATGGCACTGTCCTATATGTTAACTTCACTGGTATAATAGCGCTCAATCAATTTCCAAATTTTCACATCCTCACATTTCCAAATTCTTTTTCAAAAAGACTTGACTTTGCATGTTAGAATTATCTAACTTTGTGTTAGAAATATATAACAAAAATTGTTTTATGAAAAAGTCATATCTTCTAATTTTCATGGCGCTGGCCGTTGTATTTACAACAGGTGTTTGGTTATTTACTACTGGATTTGCCGTTAGTCAGCTGGGAGTAATTAAATTTGGTGTTATCGGGCTGTTGTTCGCGTTTGCCCTTTTCATCGTTTTTTCACGTTTTAAAAGTGAGCGGCGTGGAGAGCCGGCAGAAGACGAATTGTCAAAAAAAATCATGATGAAGGCCTCATCCCTTGCTTTTTATATTTCAATTTATTTCTGGCTTGGCCTGATGTATTATAGTGACAGGGAGCCTGATGAGCCCAGGCATCTTATCGGGATGGGAATTCTGGGCATGGCCGTTATTTTTGCAGTATGCTGGCTGGTCATCAGGTGGAGGGGCATTAAAAATGGATAACCGGATCAGGGAGCTGCGTGCCAGGCACAACCTTACCCAGGATGATCTTGCCCGCAGGGTGGGCGTAAGACGTGAGACCATTGTTTTCCTGGAAAAGGGAAAATATAACCCCTCGCTGAAACTGGCCTGGGATATTGCAAAGGTTTTAGAGACTTCAATCGAAGAAGTTTTTATTTTTGAAGAAAATTTGGATCAATCCGGATGAAGAACCCTAAGATTGAACGTTTCCTGAAATTTACCTGGCGTTTTGTAAAGGTGTTGATAACAGTAGCGGGATTTGTTTCACTTTTTATGATCATCCTGGCGCTTACATCCGCGCCATTCTGGATCTTTTATGATTTGGGAGTTAAAAAAGCGGGCATTCATCGTCAGCCCGATTATATTGTTGTGATGGGTGGCGGCGGCATGCCAAGCGAATCAGGACTCATGCGATGCTGGTATGCGGCTAAAGTGGCCAATCATTTTACCAGGGCCCAAATCATAATTGCCCTTCCAGGTGATACCGGGGATAGCATGAGTTCAGTCAACCAAATGAAGAAGGAGTTGGAATTGCGCGGTGTTTCACCCGAACGGATCTTGTTTGAAGATTCCGGAACAAATACCCGGGCAGAGGCGATCAATGTATTTAAAATAATATCGAATATTGAATGTCGAATATCGAATATCGAACGAGAAAAAAATTCGTCAAGCGTCACGCGTCACTCGTCACCTGATTCGTCACGCGTCACGCGTCACGCGTCACTCCTTATTGTAACCTCCCCCGAACATCTCTACCGGGCCGTTCTTACATTCAAAAAGGCAGGTTTCGTGAAGGTTGATGGCGTTCCGGCCTTTGAAAAGACCATCGAGACCGACCTGAGATTTACTGCAGCGAAACTGGGCGCCAAAAAATGGATGCCTGATGTTGGAGAAAACATTACAATCCGATATCAGTTCTGGATGCATATGGAATATGAATTCGTAATCCTGCGGGAATATTTCGCCCTTGTTTATTACAAACTGCAGGGTTGGATCTGAAGCAGCACATGCAGGAAATCAGGCAGTTCAATGCCTCCAGCAGAGCACGTCCAGAGCAATCATCGAAATGAAGCTAAAGCTTGGCAAAGAATGTGAACTGAAATCTGAACGTCTCCTTCGTTTTCAAATCAGCATCCTTCCTTTTCCCATAGAGCACCTCAATCCCGATTTTGAAATTATTGTTTGGATAAAAAATCAAATTGGTTGAGGCATAACTTGTGCTCTGAATGGCATCGGGCCCTGTGTTCTCCTTACTGTCAAGCAGATCCACATAGCCCCCGCCCAAAGCCGAACTGAGCCGGGGAGTCCACCAGTGGTTGTAATAGGCAAACAAATTCAGTTGATTTGCTGTTGATAATTTAGTTGTATCACTTTTACGCTGGAACGCATCATAACCCAGGCCACCCAGGTCATTGTTGTATTTTCCGAATCCGGTTCCGGCAGTTGCCTGAACATTGATATTATCCAGTTTGGTAACCTGAATACTTCCGGTAAAATTCACGGCGCCGCCGATGACATTTTTCTGAGCAGCGCTTCCATTCAGATAGGTAACCGGATGCACCAGGGCCGCAACCCGCAGATGACTGGTTCCCTGCCAGAATTGATGCTCAAAGCTTGCTGTAAGGTCAGGAAAAACATTTTTTGAACTCCAGGCATCGGGCGCCGTGATCTCAGCGCCTGGCGCCTCCAGCGAGAAGGCCATCTTGTCATTCTTGCCAATCATAAAACTATACCTGATCTGGATCTGGCGGATGGTAATAGTGGCATTTGGCCCCTCGAAATCAAGAATATCAGGATTGTTGTTATTATCCATAAAGTTACTCCAGTACTTTCCTGCACCCCAGTTCTTATAGGTTATATAGGCATGTCTCAGCCGGGGGGTTGTTGTCCCGTTGCTTCCCTCGAAATCAAACTCCAGCAACGCCGAAAAGCTATCGTCTGTGTTGCTTCCCCTGAATGAAATACGAGAGGGCCTTACACTAACATTTGTTACATTTTGCGATCCGGGATCAGGGTTCATAATGATAGAGGATGTTGTGAACGAAGACTTATCACCCAGCGGATTTAAATCGTGAATCAGATCAGCTTCAACAAAACCACCAATACTAAGTATAACCCCTTTGATACTTGAAACTACAAATCCTGAATATGAATTATTTTCTACTTCATTTCTCGAATTTGGCAGATCATTGTGTAATAGTTTTCTGTACAGTGAATCCTGAATGGAAACCTTCCTTTCAAGGGCATTCATACGGACTTTCAGCAGCTTCAGATCTTGTTCCTGTGCATGAGAACATAGAAATATGATGACCAAAGCAAGCAAAAGCAATGTTCCTTTTATTTTCATTATTTTATCTTTTTTATCTGTACCTCGGATTTGTTTTCCAACCTTTAGCCTATTCAAAAAATATGGTTATGACAGGCAAATCCATTACATTAAATGACACATCAAAAAATGGTACACCAGCGGCCCGAATGCCACCAGCGCGCAACTTTTTTGTGATCAAGTCAGTATACCAGGGTTGATCTGATCAGGTAAGAATTATATATAACAGCATTGCAATTCCAATGGATACTATAATCCACCATTTGTGCTTATTAAGTTTTTCTAACATATAGTTTGTTTTTATTTTTTCCCTAACGTAATTAAAAATGGCAAAACAGTAAAAAGAACGGTGCCTCCAAGAACCAATGCTACATATTCCAGCGGACTGCCGACTGGAAGCTGTGATGGCGGGAAAAAGGAGACGATGAAGGCAAACAGTACCGCTAAGAACCCAATGCCTGCAATGGCCCACATCCCATTTACTCCACCTGGAACCTTGAATGATCGTGCAAGATCAGGCTGCGAATACCTTAATTTGATGCCAGCGGCATACATGAACATATACATGATAAGGTATAATCCGATGGTCAAAGCGCCCAGCAAAAAGAATGCAACGCCCACATTCGGGATGATAAAATAGATCGATGCAAGCAGCGTCACAATCAGTCCCTGGATGATGAGAATATTTTGCTGAATACCTTTTTTATTCACCTTTGCAAGTGCAGGAGGTAATAAACCGTCTTTCGCGGTCCATAATAAACCACGGCTCGGACCGGCAATCCACGAAATCACGCTTCCCAGCACGCCAAAGGCCATCAGGACACAAACAACCGGTAACAGCCATTTCACTCCCATGCTGATAAATAGGTTCTCAAAAGCCTGCATCAGCCCCGATTGTAAAGTGATCTTGCTTTCAGGTAGAACAACGGCAACCGCCAGTGATCCCAAAATCTGGAGAAAGAAAATCAAGGCGGCAGCAAAAAGAAGCACCTTCGGAAACTGTTTGGAGGGATTTTTTAATTCGTTTGCATGTACGGCTTGAACTTCAATCCCTGCAAAAATCAATATTACCGCAGCCAGGAAGGTGACATTGTCGAGGCTGGTTATGTGAGGAAACCAACGAGGAGAGGTAATGCCCTCTATCACATAAGCATTCGT
>CAISJJ010000322.1 GCA_903885595.1 uncultured Bacteroidales bacterium | reverse complement strand
TCGATGGAAATGCTTTTACAGATAGTATAAGCGCTTTCGATATACGTTGGCTCTTCTTCGGTATAATATATTTCGGAGCCTTCTTTAAAAAGGCTGTTCAATTCTGGCAGATGTTCTTCAAAAGCTGCAAGGATACTTTTAATTGACCAGATAAAAATTCCTGCATTCCACAGGAAATCACCGCTTTGTAAAAATGATTCTGCCAGTTTAAGATTAGGTTTCTCTGTAAATGTTTTTACTTTCCTAAACATGCAATCGGGCTGATAGGCTTGCGATTCGTCAAATTGTATGTACCCGTAACCTGTATCCGGCCGGCTCGGATTTATACCAAGGGTGATCAGCCAGTCATTTTTGGTAGCAGCCTGTAAGGCACATAACAATGTTTGTGTAAAAACCTCTTCCTTCAGAATGATGTGATCGGAAGGAGCTACAACTATAGAGGCATTAGGGTTTAGTTTATATATTTTGTGCGTAGCATAGGCAATACACGGAGCGGTATTACGGCGCATCGGCTCACACACAGAACATGCTCCGGAACTATGGCCGGCAATTGTTCCACTACCTGGTCAAAATACTGCTGGTGTGTGACAACAAATATATTTTCGGGTGGACAAATTGTTGTGAGCCTTCTGAAGGTTTGCTGAATCAGCGTTTCTCCTGTTCCCAGGATATCAATGAACTGTTTGGGACGCGAATTCCTGCTCAGAGGCCAGAAGCGTGCTCCGACGCCACCAGCCATGATCACACAGTAATAGTCTTTATTCATGAAGATATATTTTAGTGTAACAATTTAAATTACAACATTTTAAAGAATAATCATTTTTGCAAAGATACTAAATCCGGTTTCAGATTGAGGAATGTGAAATTAATATTATAAAGATTGGGGAATAAGGTTTTATGGTTGAGAAAATATGGGTTGTTCAGTGGTCATTCAGTGGTTAGTCTTTGGCCATTCAATTGTGGTTGGACAAGTAGTTTGAGGATGTTAAAGCAATTCAGAGTTGTCAGCTGGTGTTTTTTGAATTTTAAAAAATTTGTGAATTGAGATTTGTGAATTGGGATTTGGGATTTCTGAACCTGGAATTTATTTTTTGACGACGATTAACTAAATTCAATTAATTAACTCAAGTTGCTAGTTTTTAAAAAATAGGAAGGAACATTGTAAGAGATTAATTTTGAGGTGCAAACAACAAAAACTCGAACAATGCTCCTGAAGGATAAAGTTATAGCAATTTTCTGTTTAGTAGATGACATGTTGAAATCTATTGAACACAAAGAATACTCAAATCGAAAAATGAGTGATAGTGAGGTGATTACCACTGGCATCATATCGGCTCTTTATTTTGGCGGACACATGGATAATGCAAGGGGATTTATGAAGGAAACCAACCTTATTCCAAATATGCTTGATAAAAGTCGTTTTTGCAGACGTATTCATAACTTAAATGAGTTGATAATGAGTCTTTTCATACAGATTGGCAGACATATGAAAGATATTGCCGGAGCTGCAAATTATATTGTTGATTCCTTTCCGGTTTCTTCTTGTCATAATATTCGGATAAGTCGGAGCAAATTATTTAAAGGAGAAGCATTCCGTGGATACAAGGCAAGTATGCGTCAATACTTTTATGGAGTGAAGGTTCAGGTTTTAACTACTGAAACTGGAATTCCCGTAGAGTTCTGTTTTGTGCCAGGCAGTGAACATGATGTAATGGCATTGTATAAACTTCCATTATCTCTTCCGCCTGAAAGTAAAATATTTGGAGATTCTGCCTATACCGATTATTCAGCAGAAGATGATTTATTTGATGCTGATGGCATAAGGCTAATGATTCAACGAAAAAGCAACTCAAAAAGACCTGATCAACCTTGGATTTCATTCCTGAAAAGCTATATGCGTAAACGAATAGAAACAGCTTTCAGTGGAATGAAAGGTTTATACTTGAAATCAATTCATGCTGTTACACAAAAGGGGTTCCTACTAAAATTGATGCTTTTTGTCGTTGCTTATACATTTGATAAACTTACTTGATAAACTAGCAACTTGAGTTAAATATTATTTGAAGCATCCCGCTCAATATCACCTGAGTACATATAATCATCACTGATTCCTCCCAAATAGCTGCAATAAATCAACTGCGGGTCAATAACAAGGTCATAATCCTGATTATAATTCTCAACATCAAAACGCACTGTATTTTCACTATCTATCCTGAAATTGACGTTCACAATTACCTTGGTTCCATTTATCAACTGGTATGCTTCAGGAATATTTTCCGTTATTTCACCAGCATCAGTGTATAGTTGTAAAGCACCAGCAGCGTTAATTGAAATGTCTTTTATTCCGCTGTATTT
>CAISJJ010000321.1 GCA_903885595.1 uncultured Bacteroidales bacterium | reverse complement strand
CATTGACTGCGACAGATTGTTTTTTTTCCATGGCGTTGAAATTTTACTGGTTCACTACAAACATACGAAAAAAACAATTTCCTCTTGAATTGGCTTGAATTTTTATACCTTTGCACCGGGTAAGTCTTATACGACCAGCTCCCTACAAAATCCCCCAGGTTCGGAAGGAAGCAAGGGTAAGTTGGTTGAGCGGTGCGATATAAGGGGCTTACCCATTTTTTATTTATAAATGAATATCGAATATTGAACAATGAATTTTGAATATCGAAGTTTTTGCCTCGCAACTGGACTTTTAAACTTCAAACTTCGTCCTTCATTTCATACTTCGATATTCGTTGTTCAATATTCGATGTTCATTTCACCTTTTTGATATCACCTCATTTCCATGTTGTTAAAGATTCACCCTGATAATCCCAGCGAGCGACAACTGAAGATTGTGGTTGATTGCCTCCGGCAGGGCGGGGTTATCATTTTCCCATCGGATACAGTTTACGGGATGGGATGTGATATCACCAAGATCAGGGCGGTCGACAGGGTAGCTCAAATCAAGGGAATCAAACGCGAAAAAGCCAATTTCTCATTTGTCTGCAGCGACCTCAGCCAGCTATCGGGTTACTCAAAACCAATACCGAATCACACCTATAAAGTAATGAGAAGAACCTTGCCGGGGCCCTTCACCTTTATCCTGAATGCGAACAGTGACGTACCCCATTTCTTCCAGAGCAGAAAAAAAACAGTTGGAATTCGTATACCTGATCACAAGATTCCCATACGGATTGTGGAGTTCCTTGGCAATCCCATTATGACCACCTCTATCCATGCGGATGATGAAATTATTGATTATCAAACTGATCCCGAACTGATCTATGAAAAGTTTCAAAAGCTTGTGGATATTGTTATCGATTCGGGTCATTGCGGCAATATCCCTTCAACTGTTATTGATTGTACGGGCGATGAAATGGTTGTGGTACGCCAGGGCAAAGGCGACATCTCACACTATTAACCATTGATTTACAACAGATTAAAATATTTTTCTTTTTTATTTTTTAATTTTTAATTTTTCTTGTACTTTTGCACCCTCAAATTCAGAGGCTGATTAGCTAGCTCAGCCGGTAGAGCATCGCCCTTTTAAGGCGGGGGTCCTGGGTTCGAATCCCAGGCTGATCACTTAAAGCACACCAAATTAAATCAAATCCGCTTAAATTCAATGATTTAGGCGGATTTTTTTACTCCTTCCGCCCAAAATATCCAACAAAATATCCAAATTCTCCACCTCGCAAACGGTAATCGTTCAGTCATTTCGCTGCTGTGCCAGCCGCTGCATTCCTTCACTCATATCGAAAAGAAAGCGAAATAACTATAGCTCATTATAATTGCAAGGGGCCGAATCAAAACAGGAAAAACCGCCTATCTTTGTGTAAAGTTACAACCTCATTCATCGTTCTTAATTATCGGTACAATATTGTGTTGCTAACATTTCTCTAACTGAAAACCGCCAATTTTTAAGTCAACAGAGCAATAACATTAGCGGACTCACCCCATGGGTGTGTTCCTTCTGTTATTTCGGTTGTTGACGGGTGCCTGGCGGTAACTTATTTAGCTGGAATTTGCGGAGGTTCACGCCCTTTTTTGTCCTGAAATCAAAGCAAATAAGCGAACCAATGATATATTGCTAAGCAGCAGTTTATGAAAAATTCCCATGACAAATCCGAATCAGAAATCCTTCGCCAAAAGGCAGAAGAGTTGCTGAAAAAAAAATCTGAAACCAAAATTCTGGAGCTCATTGAGGAGCTGGCTTTTCAAAACGAAGAGAAAACAAAGCGGGCCGCTGAACTGATCATTGCCAACAAAGAACTCACCTTTCAAAATGAAGAGAAAGAAAAGCGGGCTGATGAATTAAGCGCTGCAGTTGCCAATGCAATGAAACTCACTCATGAGCTTGAGGTTCACCAGATAGAGCTGGAAACATTGAACGCTGAGCTCATGCAGTCAAAAGAGCAAAAAGAAATTGCAGCAAAAAAATATACTGAATTATATGATTTTGCTCCATGTGGTTATTTCACGCTATCCAAAGAAGGAAAGATAATCGAGCTAAACCTCAGTGGGGCAGCCACACTTGATAGAGAACGCTCCTTGTTAAAACACAGTAGGTTTGACTTTTTCGTTTCCCAAGATACCAAGTCAACATTTAACAGCTTTCTTGAAAAAGTATTTAACAGCCATGCCAAAGAGGATTGTGAGGTGATCCTTTCAACCAGCGAAAAATTGCCAATGGTGGTTAGCCTAACCGGTGTGGTAACTGAAAATGGAGAACAATGCCTTTTAACCATGAATGACATCACTGAACGCAAACGGGCCGAGAATGCGATCAGGGAGGGCGAAGAACAACGTACCCGTATTTTGAATGATGTTACCGATGTGGTTTGGTCTTTATCATGGCCCGAGATGAAGGTTAACTTTATCAGTCCATCCGTGGAGCAGGTATTTGGCCGGCCTATAGCGGAATTTGTTAAAAATCCTACTTTGTGGGTAGACGCTGTACATCCCGACGACAAACATCTTTCGGAAACATCAATGAATCAATTACATGAAAAAGGGTTTGCAGCAAGAGAGTGCCGCATCGTCCGACCCGATGGAAGCATTGTATGGATCAATGACAGAAGTAAGATTATCTATGACAAAAACGGTAAGCCGATAAGAATAGACGGAGTCGCCCGCGACATCACGGATCACAAGAAGTTGGAAGAAGAACTGAAACTGGCATCTGCACGTTTGTTTATGGCCACACGTGCCGGCGGTATCGGAACATGGGACTATGATATTGAGAACAACGTGCTTGTGTGGGACGACCGTATGCATGAACTCTACGGCATTGAAAAAAAAGATTTCTCAGGGACGTACCATTCATGGATAAAAAGTATTCATCCCGATGACCTCGAACAGAGCATCGCTGAAACTAGTAAGGCGCTTCGCGGCGAAAAAGAGTATGACAGCGAGTTCAGGGTATCCTGGCCCGATGGTTCTGTTCACAATATCAAGGCTCTGGCCATAGCTCATCGCGATGAGTCAGGAAAGGCTCTGCGCATGATCGGCACGAATTGGGATATCACTGAACTCAGGAATGCTGAAAAAGAAAAGCTGGATGATTCCGAAAGCAGGTATCGTTCTGTTTTCCAGGGAAGTCCCGATGGAATTATGATTGTCGATGAGGAAACAAAAATGATCATGTTTGCGAATTCCGCTCAATGCCAGCTGTTGGGGTATACTGAAGAGGAACTGAAAAAGATGTCCGTTGGCGGGATTCATCAGGTAGATACTTTACAGCATACTGTTGCCGAGTTTGAAAAAATAATGCGCGGGGAGAAAATCATGGCCTCAAATATTCAATGTCTCAGAAAGAACAGAGAAATTTTTTACGCAGACATTGCCACGAGTTTCATAACCATTAAAGGACGGAAATGTGTCGTGGGTTTTTTCAGAGACATTACAGAACACAAGCATGCAGAAGAAATGCTACTGAAGAGCGAAGAATTGTACAGGTCAGTGGTTTCCAATAGCTCCGATCTGCTTATTATATCTGACGGAAACGGGATCACAACATTCTGCAGTCCGCAGTGTGAGAAGATTCTCGGATATCCGGGCAGTAAGTTTCTTGGCCAGATGATGCCCGATATCATTCATCCCGATGATGCAGCGCGTTGCAGGCAAACATGGGCAGAGGTCTTTTATGAAGGGATTGAAATCAGGGATTTTGAATACCGTATTATTGATCAAAATGGAGAGATAAGGTGGGTGTCACACACAGCAAACCGGGTTATTGTGAAAAATAGCCTGATGGGCATTCACAGCACCATACGTAACATTACCGACCGCAAAGTGGCAGAGCAGGCTATCAGGCTAAGCGAAGAGAAATACAAAACCATGTTAAATGCTTCTCCCGATGCAATGGTATTAATCGACCTTAATGGGATTATCACCGAAGCTTCTGAAATGGGGCTGCATTTATTTGGCGT
>CAISJJ010000320.1 GCA_903885595.1 uncultured Bacteroidales bacterium | reverse complement strand
ACCCTGGCACAACCGGTCAACAAAAACGTGACAGGCAGTAGCGTGATTAACAACCTGGTGATCATTTTGGCTGGTTAAACATGTCAATAGTTCCTTCAATACCGTTGATCATCATCTGAACGGCAATCACTGCCAGGATCAAACCCATGATGCGCGACACTACTTTAAGCAGGCTGGGGTTTATTTTCGATGCAATCACCCTGGAAGAGATGAATAAAACGTAGGTGATCAGGCACATGATGCCGAAGATGGCAATCACGAGGATTACGTTGGTAATTGACTTTTCGACGCCGACAAAGTTCATGGCGGTGGAAATCGTGCCAGGCCCGGCTAACAGGGGGATCCCAAGGGGAGAGATCGCCATGTCGTGGGCAATCTTTTCCATTTGCTCCTTCTCATCGGGCGACTGGGAATGGATGGGATTTTCTTTTGCATTGAGCATCTGGAATCCAATGATAAAAACGATGATACCGCCTGCAATCTGAAACGCAGGCAGGGTAATGCCAAACGCCCTGAAGATAATGTGCCCGAAAACGCTGAAGATGGCAATGATGACAAATGCCACCGTTGTGGCCCTGAGCGCGACCTTGTTCTGTGTTTTTTTATCAAAATCCTGCACCATACCAAGAAAAACGGGCAGGTTTCCGATTGGGTTCAGCATGGCAAAAAATCCCATAAACACGGTAATTCCATGCAGGTACAGATCGTACATCTTCATTTTGTTGTGTTTTTTTGATTGATTGTTGAAAAAGTCTTTGCCTGTCTTATAAATTCATCTGCAAGAAGGCCTGAGAGGGGATTGGCTATTTCCATTCGCTCGGGATGCCATTGTACCCCGATCAGGAATGATTTCCCTTCAGGATGCTGCCATTCAATTCCTTCTATGAGGTTATCTCCCGCGTATGCATTGACAATCAGCAGGGGTGAAAGTTGTTCGACAGCCTGGTGATGGTTGGTTGTAACAACGGATGAATCACATTGACTGATTTTTGACAGTTGTGTATTTTTGGTAACATTGACGTTATGAAAGCAATGTTCCCAATCGTCGCATTGATGGACAATGGCTGAGGGATGATCCTGCGGAATATCGATGATCAGTTTTCCGCCCAGGTAAACATTCAGGATCTGATTTCCCCGGCAAATTCCCACGATCGGCATTTTGGCGTCCAGGGCCTTTGCGATCAGTGCAATGTCGAGACTATCGCGGCGCGGGTTCATTTCGGTGCATCTCGCCGTGTCAGCCTCCTTGCCGTACCAGGCAGGATAAACATCTTCACCGCCGGTAAGCAGCAGCCCGTCGCATTCATTGAGCGCCATAACAGCCGAGTCGATGGGCAGCGTGTACAAATTAACCAGGACAACCGTCGAATCGGCCTGTTTAATCCAGCGCTCATAATTGGGAGTCGCTTTGGAAATGCCTATTTTAAGCGGAACCGCCTTTGAACATCCCTGGCTTACCAGCATAAAGATGGTCGCTGCCAGGAATGTAAAAGTCATTCCTGTTTTCAAACGATCGCGTGTATCCATAGCTTTGAATTTCTGAAGCAAATGTAAAAATTAAAACTGGTGAAAGCTATGGGTCAGGGTTAAATATGCCCGGGAGAATTTTCCGGATGGATCGAGAATAGTAAGCTCAGTAACCTCTGCCTGGTTTACTGCCTGTTTTGAGAATTCCATCAGCGTTCGCCGCGAAGGTGAGGCGGGTTTGGGATAAACGACCATACTCCGCGTCAGATGGAGTCCACCTCTCTCAAGGAGCAGCCGGTACCGGGCAGCAGTTTCAGAAGGCAATATCACTGAAAACCGGCCATGCGGCGAAAGGAGTTTCTCCACAATCAGCCCCAGTTCTTCAAGTGTGAGGCCATCGTCATGCCGTGAACGATTTTTGCGGGCGGATGGGGATTTCAGTGAATTTGAAAAGAATGGCGGATTGGTGATGATCAGGTCATACCCGGCAGATGAATAGGTTGAAAAGTTCTGGATTGTGTCGTTGATGGCCGTAAGCCGGTCGTTCCAGGGGCTGTGCGAAAAATTATCCCGTGCTTCCAGCACTGATGGCAGATCGAGGTCAATCGCATCGACCAGGGCATCTGATTGCTGAGCCATCATCAGGGACAGCACGCCGCAACCTGTTCCGATATCCAGAATTCGCCGGGCAGCTCCCGGTTGTGTCCAAGCCCCAAGCAACATGGCATCGGTGCCAACCCGCAGGGCGCTTTTTTCATCTTCAACGAGGAATTGCCGGAAGCGGAAGGCCATCGGTTGTCAAAGGTAAATTTCAATCAAACCATCAGGCGCCTTGATCAGCAGGAGTTTTTGCCGTTTGTCGACCTTTAGTATGATCTCATCGACAACCGGGATCAGGATCTCTTTTTCCCCGAACCGGATCTGAAAAAGGGCCTGGTGCGGGAGGTCGAGCACATCTTCGATTATGCCGATATCACCGTGGGTTTGATCGGTTACACGATATCCGATGATTTCATGATAATAGAACTGGTTGTCATTCAGCGGGGGAAGCCCGGTGATGGGGAGGTACATTTCAAGGCCCGCCAGGCTTTCAGCATCTTCGATGGTGTCGAAGTCCTGGAAACTGATAAGCGCTTTGCGGTTATGTTTCAGTTCAAGTCCTGCAATAAAAAAAGGAATCCGTTCACCATGCAGATCGAGGTAAACGGATTCCAGGTCAATATAATTTTCGGCTTCATCCACCTCCAGTTGAACAATTACCTGACCTTTATTACCGTGTGTTTTGAGAATTTTTCCCAGGTAATAATAGTCATCCTTATTCATAAGGAGGCGGATTTATTATTTTTCGTTACCTGGTTTTCAGGCTTCGGGGGTTTCGGTAGCTGGTTCGGCCGAAACTTCCGGGGCAGCTTCCGCTACAGGAGGTACAACAGCTTCAACGGCAGGTTCAGCAACAACTTCAGAAGCTCTGGCAGCTTCCATGGCTTCGGCTGCTTTTGCAGCGATAATGGCATCGGCAGCGGCTTTAGCGGCTTCGCCGGCTTCGGCTGCCTTTGCAGCTTCGTCGAGACGAACTTTGTTGAGTTTTTTAGCAATGGCGGCTGCCTTCGCTTCGTTCACCTTGATCTCGTCTTCCAGTCTTTTCTTATGGTCATCTTTGGTACTGAGTTCCTGCTCCTTTTTCTTGCTGGAGATTTTCAGGTGCTTTTCATCAAGCCAGGTCTGGAATTTGAGATCGGCCTGTTCCATGGTCATGGCGCCTTTTGCAACGCCTTTCAGGAGGTGATTTTTGTACATGACACCCTTGTAGGCCAGGATGGCTTTCACGGTATCGGTAGGTTGAGCGCCTTTCTTCAGCCAGTCGAGGGCCTTGTCGAATTCGATCTCAATTTCAGCGGGAATTGCAACCGGGTTATAGATGCCAATTCGTTCTATGAACTTTCCGTCACGTGGTGCACGACCATCCGCAATAACAATGTGGTAAAAAGCTTGTCCTTTTTTACCTCTTCTCTGTAATCTGATTTTGGTTGGCATTAGTTAAATGATTGATTTAATGAATTATTGAATTGATGAATTAAAGGGGTGCAAAATTCGGGATTTTTTTGGAGATAAACAAGAAAAAATATTTACGATATACGATATACGATATACGATTTACGAATTACTCAGCTACTCCCTTGTTTACCAATTCTCCAACTTACCAGCTTACCAACTTGCCAACTT
>CAISJJ010000319.1 GCA_903885595.1 uncultured Bacteroidales bacterium | reverse complement strand
TTTGTGGGGTCGACAGCTGCTATGCTGAAATTTATTACGCAGGATACTTCGAAAAGATATATAGTGGCTACAGAATCGGGAATTCTTCATCAGATGAAAAAAATAGCTCCGGAAAAGGAGTTTATTATTGTTGGTAGCGATAAAACCTGTAATTGTAACGACTGCGAATACATGAAAATGAATACAATGCCCAAATTGTATCAATGCTTGAAAGACGAAAAACCTGAGATCATTTTATCAACTGACATCATTGAAAAAGCAAGGAAGCCAATTTTAAAAATGCTTGAAATTTCGAAGAGTTGAAAAAAAATAACTACATTTATACAATGAAAAAGTTGTTGTTTATACTTTTATTATTTCCGACAGGTTTATTATTCGGTCAGGATACTATTGTAAAAAACGGATTCAATAAATTCTATTATGCTTCGGGAAATATTTCCAGTGAGGGAACTATGCAAGACGGTAAACCCAATGGATACTGGAAGACCTATTATGAAAACGGCAATTTAAAATCTGAGGGAAACCGAAAGAATTTCGCGCTGGATAGTACCTGGAAATTTTATTCTGATTCGGGTAGGGTAACTGTTATTATAAACTATCAGAATGGTAAGAAAAATGGTTTCAGAATCACTTATTTAAAGAACGAATCTATTGAGGAGTATTTTAAAAATGATGTGAAAGACAGTACCACCTATCATTTGTATAAGGATGGTAGAATTAAATCGAAAGTTAATTTCAAAAACGGAAGGGAAGAGGGACAAGGCATAGAATACTCGCCGGATGGTAATATTACAGCGCTTATCGAATATAAAAGAGGTTATGTTATCAATACAGAATATATCAACCGCTATAGGGACGGTTTGAAGCATGGTGTATGGAAAATTTTTTGGGATAATGAAAAGATAAAAACGGAAGAAAATTATTTTTACGGCAAAAAAGATGGCTATTTCAAAGAATTTGACAGAGAAGGAAACTTGGTTTCTATTCAAAAATATGAGAATGATTATCTGGTGGAAGATGCCCCTGAATTGGCCAGCTACGAAGTAAAAACCGATTATTATAAGAATGGCAAAGTAAGAATTGTTCAAAGTTATAAAGACAATATTCCTCAAGGTATTCGCCGTGAATATTCTCCCGAGGGTCAAATTGTGAAGTCGTATATTTTCCGTAACGGAATTATAGTAGGCGAGGGTATTGTAGATGAAAAAGGATTAAAACAGGGAGCCTGGAAAGAATTTTTTGAGAGTGGAGAAAAAGAAGCCGAAGGCGAATATTTGAACGGAAAGAAAACAGGACAGTGGAAATATTATTTCAGAAATGGTAAAACGGAACAGGCCGGTGCTTACAATGCAAACGGAAAACCCGACGGTAAATGGAAATGGTATTACGAATCGGGAAATGTGCGCAAGGAAGATAATTTTAGTTCTGGAAAATTGAACGGTCCCTATGTTGAATTGAGCGATTCCGGACAAATTATCATTAAAGGAGATTATGAAGATGGTCTGGAGGACGGTGAATGGATCTATCAGGCAGGAGACGAAAAAGAAGTTGGTAGTTATGTTG
>CAISJJ010000318.1 GCA_903885595.1 uncultured Bacteroidales bacterium | reverse complement strand
AGAATTTATTCATTTTGTTCGATCTCTATTTGTCGAATACGAAAATAATATTGTCCCACTGCATGATCCAAGGTTTGTTTGAAAGGAAGTATCATTTATTTTAGATTGTTTGAAATCAAATTTTGTTTCTTCTGTTGGTGAATATGTGGGCAAGTTTGAGAAGTTGTGTGCTGAATATACTGGTTCAAAATATGCAGTGGCAACTGTGAATGGAACAGCTGCTTTACATATTGCACTGTTGTTATCCAAAGTTGATCCTGGTGATGAAGTAATTACCCAATCAGTAACATTTATTGCCACGGCAAACGCCATTACCTATACAGGTGCCTCTCCTGTTTTTATTGATGTTGATCTTGATACGATGGGACTAAGTTCCGCCAAATTACATGAATATTTACATCATAATACATTTATTGGAAAGGATGGATTTACTTATAATAAAATTACAAAACGCAAAATAGCTGCATGTATTCCAATGCACACATTTGGATTCCCGTGTAAAATTGATGAAATCCGTGAAATTTGCAGACAATTCAATATAATAGTCATCGAAGATGCTGCTGAAAGCCTGGGTAGTTTTTATCAGAAAAAGCATACCGGATTATTTGGTAAATTAGCCACATTGAGCTTTAATGGTAATAAAATAATTACAACAGGCGGAGGTGGAATGATAATAACAGATGATGAAGTTCTTGCAAAAAAAGCTAAACATTTGACAACACAGGCAAAAATACCACATCAGTGGGAATATGCACATGATGAGACAGGATACAATTATCGGTTAACTAACCTTAATGCGGCGCTTGGATGTGCCCAAATTGAAAATCTGGAGCATTTTGTTAACGAGAAAAGAATCCTTGCATCAAAATACAAGGCCTTCTTTTTGGAAAGAGATATTTCGTTTTTTAATGAGCCTGAAAATTCAAGATCGAATTTTTGGTTAAATGCCGTTGTCTTGAAGGATCGGGAAGAACGAGACAAATTTTTAAAATATACGAATGAAAATTCAATTATGACAAGGCCAATTTGGAGGTTGATGAATAAACTTCCAATGTTTGCACAATGCGAATGTGCCGATTTAACTAATTCTAACTGGTTGGAATCGCGTATTGTCAACATTCCCAGCAGTGTACCAATTTCGAATTATTACCCAAAAGTTTAATAAATGATTCCTGCTTTTAATATTGAGAATTTTGTCTCTAAGGAGATCACTCATAGGTCAGAAAGTTTAATGAATGCTGATTTTAAGGATTTTGATTCGGCCTTAAAAGATAAAATTAACAAGCGATGCGTTCTTGTAATTGGTGGAGCGGGTACAATCGGATCTTCATACATTAAGGAACTTCTTCGATATAACCTTAATGAATTATATGTTTTTGACCTGAATGAAAATGGCCTGACCGAACTGGTACGCGACCTTAGGAGTTCTGACGGACTTAACCTGCCGAAGGAATTAATTACCTATCCTATCGACTTCACGAGCCACATCGCAGAAAAAATATTTGTAAAACATGGCCCGTTTGATATTGTGGCAAACTTTGCTGCCCATAAGCATGTGCGTAGTGAAAAGGATATTTATTCTATTGAGGCAATGCTTGAGAATAACGTAATTAAAAACAGAAAGTTACTTGATTTATTGTTAAAATATCCACCTGAACACTTCTTTTGTGTATCTACTGATAAAGCAGCAAACCCGGCAAATATTATGGGCGCGAGTAAAAAACTACTGGAGGAACTGTTACTTTCATTCAGCAACGACCTGAATGTAACAACCGCCCGGTTTGCCAATGTGGCGTTTTCAAATGGCAGCCTGCCACTAGGATTTCTGGAACGGGCGAACAAGCACCAACCCTGGTCCTGCCCTTTAAATATCAAGCGTTTTTTTGTTTCTCCAAAAGAATCAGGCGAGATATGCCTTTTCGCTTCTGTAATGGGGAATTCAGGCGATATTTTCTTCCCAAAGCTCGATCCTGAAAAAGACATGGTTGCCTTTTCATCAATTGCTATCGATCTTTTAAGATATTGGGAGTTAGAACCGGATATTTGTTCAACGGAAGGAGAAGCAAGAATGAAAGCACTGGAATTGACTGAAAATTCAAAAAGGTATCCAATCTATTTTTTCGAATCCGACACCAGTGGTGAAAAACCATATGAAGAGTTTTTTACTGAAAAAGAGGAACTTGATTTAATTTCATTTAAAAACCTTGGCAGGATCAGCAATCCAAAGAAACAAAAAATTTGTGAAATTGACCAAATTATTGAAAGCTTACAAACACTATTTATGAATAAAGAAATAACGAAGAAACACGTTATTCAAACATTAGGGAAATACATATCAACCTTTGATCATATTGAAATGGGCAAGAATCTGGATCAACGAATGTAGCCCAACGCTAAACCATGTACATTTATACAAAGAGAATACTTGATGTTTTATTCGCCGGATTGGCGTTAATTCTCCTATCTCCGTTATTTGTTATAATAATGATAATTCTTTCTTTGACTTCAGAAAAGCAGGTGTTTTTCAGGCAAGAACGAATCGGGTATCGTTATAAACCATTTGTGATGCTTAAGTTTTCAACTATGTTAAAGAATAGTGCAAGAATGGGACTTGGCACAATGACTTTAAGGAATGATGATCGTGTTACAACATTTGGGAAATTCTTACGGCTAACAAAATTAAATGAACTTCCGCAGCTGGTTAATATTTTTATCGGAGAAATGAGCTTCGTTGGTCCAAGGCCATTGTTATTTAAAGATTTGGAAAAATTTCCTTCAAATTTAAAAGAGGCAATTTATCATTCGAAACCTGGATTAACCGGAATTGGACAAATTGTTTTTCGTGATGAAGAGATTCTCGTGACAAAAGCAAAAGATCCTATTTCATTTCACATTTCAGAAATTCAACCATATAAAGGGGAATTGGAGTTATGGTATCTAAAAAACAAATCATTGATCCTTGATTTGCAAATTATTTTTCTAACAAGTTGGGTAATTTTTTTTCCTCAAAGTATATTGCCCTATAAAATATTTGATGAATTACCATCAAAACCTCGTTTTTTACAAATCCATAATGAACATGTATAAAAACTCAAAACGATTTTCAGATATAATTTTATCAATTATTCTACTGGTTCTATTGT
>CAISJJ010000317.1 GCA_903885595.1 uncultured Bacteroidales bacterium | reverse complement strand
TGCCGGGGTTATTGATGGACAAAGAATAATTGGACTTTAGTCCAAAATGTCTTCTATTCTTAAATCTTTCTATATCTGGTTCCGAGAACCCAAAAAAGTTAATTTTACTGTTTGTAAGCCCCTCCGAATGAAAAATATTCTTCTTTTTTTTATCCTGATTCTCTGGATTGTGTCCCCTGCCCAGGTAACAGTAACGCTCCAGAGTAAATATCTCGGTAATCTGTTGAATTTAGATTCAATTATTGTCGGAAACCTGACTCAGCCAGGCCGGTTGTCATTGGTGGCTCCTCCCGAAATTAATTCATATATGATCGACCTCATGCAGGGCCATATCATTAACGACATTCCTGATATTGATAACAATGAGATCGGTATTCATGAAGGTATCAACACACCTGGCCGGCTTCAGTTGAGCGCCACGCTTAGCAGGGAGGAATTTATTTCTGTTTCGCTTTTTACAGTAATGGGTAAAATTGTCAGGCAATGGAATATAGAATGTGCTACGTGAACCAATATCCTGAATTTGACTGTCGGTTCGGGGCAAATGTACATCTGTTCAATTACAGGGAAGGAAATTAATGGCAGTTTTAAAATAGTTGGTAAAGGTCAGAATGTCATTGATTTAACTATTCTCCGGGGAATAAAATCTGAAAACAGGAGCAAAATCCATTACAAATCAAGACCTGATTTTCTTTTTACCCCAGGCGATGGAGTTAGGTTCACCACCTTTAAAAATGGTATGTATCGTAACTCCATCACAAGTAATCCACAGAACCTGGATTCTGTATTGATTTATCTTTCCATGCCTTGTCCAGGCACTCCGACGGTAACAGATTATGATGGGAATTCCTATAGTACGGTATTGATAAACAACCAGTGCTGGATGAGGGAAAACCTCAGATCCAAACATTATGCAGATGGGACCCCACTGATTGATGGAACTGAAGCTGGTAATATAACTGGTGATATAACTACCAAATACTGGTTTGATTATGATGATAATCCTGATTACTCAGCTGTTTATGGAAGATTATATACCGGTGCAGCAATGGTAAATGGGGCTTATGGTTCGACTGGAAACATACAAGGCGTTTGTCCCAATGACTGGCACGTTTCAAGTGCATCAGAATGGTGTGAAATGGAACGGTTGTTTGATTTTACAGTTACTGACTGCTCCTTTAATATTGGGCATGATCCTTATGGTTATACCATAGGAAATAAATTAAAAGAAACAGACACCATCCACTGGCCCCCAATTGAAAGTTCAGCGACTGATGAAATTGGTTTTAAAGGGCTTCCGGGAGGCAACCGGGGGGTATATCAATTTGGAGGACTAAGATCATACGGAATATGGTGGGCATGGGATCCCCAATTCGGAACGGGACCCGGTAACCAACAAATGAGAAAGCTTACCTGGGACTGTAGTGGCATCTATCGTGAAATGTTTATGACGTTCGTGGGATTTTCGGTTAGATGTGTTAAAAACCAGAAATAAATTACCGAAAAAACACTACCTTTGTATAAACAGTTCATTATGGGAAATTTAAATAGAATTACCATCGATCCTGGATTATGCCATGGGAAACCATGCATAAGGGGCATGAGATGGCCTGTTGAGGTTGTTATTGACCTTTTAGGATCTGGAATGTCACCGGAACAAATCACAGAAGATCATCCGGAACTTGAACGGGATGACATTCTTGCTTGTCTCAATAGACTTTTCACTTACTGATCACCTCAAACCCAATGCTCACACGCTCTCCATCCTGGTCAACCAGCGTCAACCTGTGCATTCCCTGCGAAGGCGACAAGGCCATCTGATGAACCTGGACGGTTGTTCCAATGAAATGATCATCAAGATGCCAGTATACCAGAATCCCGGCATTTCGGTGGGCAACTTTGAAAACTGCACTCCCCGGTTTTCCGTCAAGATCAACAGGAATGTAAATCTTGCTGTTGTTTTTCGGGTAAATGACATCCATGTTTCTGCGGTCGGGATTTCCGGAACAATCGGGTCGGAATGAAGGTAATACCTTATAAAACGGGTTTTTATTTCGGAAATACCACTCCTGCACCGGCGGCAGTACGAACCACGAAACATGCTGCATATTTTCAGTTGATTCACACAGGGAATTGACCTGCCACTTTCCGGTTCTGTCAAGGTGGATAATCTGGTGAAAGGGGCAAGGCTCCGTTTTCGCCCCCTGCTTCTGGATCCATACCGAATCGGTGAATTCGCAAATGTTGGTGGCCCTGTAGCCACTGTACCTGCAAACAGAGACCTGCATCATATCCTCCCATGGTGCTTTAAACCATGTAGTGGCAGGAAGGGTTTTAAAAATGTCAAACAGGATGGGAGCTGCCACACCAATGCCGGTAAGGCCGGGTCTTCCCTCACCGGAAGCATTCCCAACCCACACAGCAACCACAAATTCAGGAGTGATCCCAACCGACCAGCCATCACGATTTCCAAAACTTGTTCCGGTTTTCCATGCAATTTTATGAGATGATGAGAATTGCTGCCATTGAAGTTCTGCATCGGGGCGGGCAACCTCAACCATGGCTTCAAAAGTAAGCCAAATGGAACCGGCATCAAACCAGGATGATTGATCATGACTGATTTTTCTGGTTTTCTGCACAGTAGAAATATACTCTGGTGGATGAAAGTCAGATTTGTCGTAAACCATACCGTTCCCTGAATAATTTATAAGCGTGCGGGCCATGGAGGCATAAATTCCTGCAAGATCCCATAAGCTGGCCTCTGCGCCACCAAGGATCAGCGCCAGTCCGTAATGGTCGGCCGGTTTGGTGAGTGTGGTCATGCCCAGTTTCCGAAGCAGGCTGTAAAATTGATCATATCCATAGGCCTGAAGCATCTTCACAGCCGGAATATTCAGCGAACGTGCCAGCGCCATTTTAGCCGGAACAGCGCCATCATAGGTCAAATTGTAATTTTCAGGAATAAAACCACCGATCTGCATCGGAATATCAGGAACAAGTGTGTTTGGCAAAAGCAGTCCGTCATGTAGCATAGCCGCGTAAAGGAAGGGTTTTAAAACACTTCCCGTACTGCGTGGTGCGGTGATTATGTCAACATTGTTCCCGTGTTCACTTACAGAAGTACCCGGGAGGTTGCCGGCATAGGCCAGTACATTGCCCGTGTTTACGTCAAGAACCAGTGCAGCGGCATTATGAATTTCATTGGCCCTGAGCTGGATCTGCGCCATCTCCAGAATTTCCGTCACTCTTTGCTGAAGTGGAAGATCGACTGTTGTACAGACCTGCGTTCCTTTATGTTTCTCCCTTACGGCACGGTCGAGAAGATGAGGAGCCCGATGCGGCAATGGAAAAGGCTTTTCCGGGAGTTTTTCACTTTTTGCCAGTTCACAGGTGGCAGCATCTATCACATTCCGTTCACACATCACATCAAGAAGATGGTTACGCTTGGTTAACAGGAAGTTAGGGTTACGGCCGGGGTAAATCAATCCCGGACTGTTTGGCAGCACTGCCAGCGTTGCCGCTTCAGCCCAGGAAAGATGACCCGCATCGGAACCAAAATACCGCCAGGCTGCTGCATCAAGCCCGACCACATTGCCTCCAAACGGGGCATGCGATGCATAAAGCCGGAGAATATCTGCCTTGCAGTATGTGAATTCGAGACGATAAGCAAGGAAAAGCTCCCTGAATTTCTCCAGGAAAGTGCGATCCCTGTTTTTCCTTGCCAGGCGGATTACCTGCATGGTTATGGTGCTTCCGCCACTTACAATTCTCCGGTGCCTGATATTCAGGTACGCTGCCCGAACCAATGCAATAGGATTAAATGCCGGATGAAAATAAAAGTACCGGTCTTCATAATGAGTGATAGCCAGTCTGAACTTTTCAGGAACCTGCTCACATTCAGGGAATCGCCATTGCTGATCGGCCGATATTTTTGCACCAAGTAAATTTCCGTCACGGTCGAGCAACACGGTTGAATACGGATCGCTGAACAAAGGCCGGGGCAATGAAAACCAGAACAGGGTAGCCAGCAGAAACAACAATGCATACAGCAGGAAACGCCTAACGCCTGGCATTTGCACGTTGCGTTTTGCATTTTGCATTTTCACCCTTTATTTCTTGCTCGTCACCACTTCCACCCATCGTCCGGGAACCCGTGCACTTATAGAATTGTCATACATAGCCTCGCAGCTGACTGCCGGCAGGTAAAACCTGCCCTGGTAGGCAGCCATAATCATCACCCTGAAGGTTTTGGTTTGGGACTGATTAAGATCAAAAAAGGTGTTGACCCGGTCATCACGTACATCCTGATAGGTAAAGGCAGATGCGGTGGTATTCGACATGGCAAGGTCACTGTTTCGGGCGTTGATGATCTCCCATCCCCCTGGAAATATCTGTGTCAGGGCTAATTGCTGATAATTGCCACGAATTCCAGGATTAGTGATGGTCACCTCCGCCATGAAGCTTGTCCCCTGCTCCAACATGTTGGGCCTGATTGATTCGCCTTTCATCGATTTGTAGGCAACGGATATTTTCAGGTTATTTGCCGCAGCAGTCGTATCTCCCATTACCGGGATCCCGGATACGACCAGTCGGGCATAAAGCATGCTGTTACCGTTATTGGTTACCTGCAGAATTCCTTTTTTTCCGGGTTTAGGATCAATTATACGGGTGAGTATTTGTTTTTTTGATTCCAACACCTCAGGTTGCCCCCCATTCAATCGCAGAGAGGCCTGGATCCCATTGCTGGCCCCATTTCCTGCAAATCGGGCAATGGCCAGAAGGGAATAGGAAACCGACTGGGTGCTGTACCATTCATCGGTACAAAGCGAGGCGGAAATCTCCTTGACAAGGGAGGCGGCCCTGGTTTTCATATCAAGAAGGCACAGTGCCTCCGCGATCATGGCCTTATCTCTGAGATCGGAGCCATAGGAGTAAGAAAGTTCACAGTAGGGACTTACAGAAGTGGGAGCTGAGGTCACAAGTTTCATCGCTACCTCTTTTTTTCCTGCTAATGCATATGCTGCGGCGAGTCGCCAGCGGGCCGTGACAGAAAGGTCCTTTTTCTCCAGCAGTTTGTTCATGGCGCCTAGTTCGGGAGCTTTGGCCAATGCTAGGGTGTACAGCCGATAGGCCTGCATCAGGTCGTTATTGTACCATGATTCATCATAAGCCCACGACACAGCCTTTTGACGCTGATATTCCTTCCATGATGACAGGAGGTTCACCGGCAGGGTAAATCCCTTTTGTTCGGCCTCCAGCAGGAAGTGACCAGCATAGGTGGTTCCCCACTCATCAGCATATTGCGCTCCCTGCCAGCTGGCAAGTCCGCCATTGGCCAATTGAAAAGATTTCAGTCGCTGGATTGCAGCACGGATATTTTGTTCTGCCGCCTTTTTCGAGGTCTCAGAAAGGTCCAGGATTTCTCCCAGGTAAAGCTGTGGAAAGACAGAAGATACGGTTTGTTCAACACATCCGTAAGGATAGTTCATAAGGTAATAAAGCCTTTGGTCAAGGTTCACAGGTAGTACATTTGAAATTTCCAGGGTCCCCTTGTTGGTGCCCGGCATGCCCGGAGCATTGTATTCAGTTGTCCATGTTTTGCCGGGATTAACGGCCTTTTCAAGCACATCGGTCACCCTTGGATTGGGATTGCGGATCCCAATTTCAATTGTATGTACTGCTTTGTGGTTACCGCTTGTTGCGGTGATAACCACCCTGCCATAACCAGTTGCCTCACCAACCTTCAACCCGAAAGTAACCAGTTGATCACCTGTATTGGAAAATGTCAGTTGCTTTGTGCTTTCCCCGCTGAGGATGAAAAGATCATTGACGGTCACATCCACCCTGACATTCCGGATGGATTGATCCATGGCAAAAACACTCACTGGTAGCGTGACAGTTTCACCAGGGCCTAAAACCCTCGGTAGTGTTCCCAGTATCATTAATGGTTTTTTGACCCTGACCGTTTTTTCCTGGTTGCCATAGGCGCCATTCTGTCCGGCAACCACCATCACTCTCACCGATCCGATATACTCCGGCATGATGAACGAATGTGTTCCGGTCTGTCCTTTTTTTAATTCAAACGGGCCAAAAAACCTAACCATTGGTTTGAACCGGTTAGCTTTTAAACCACTTTTGTTGATTGCATCCTCATCGCCACCGATGCTTAGGATTCGCTGAAGTTCTCCGCTGAAAGCGCCCATCACCTGGTCGAACAGATCCCAGGTCTTTACTCCCAGCGCCTCCCGGGCATAAAAAACATTCCACGGGTCAGGGGTTTTAAAACGCGTCAGATCTAGCAATCCTTCATCCACCACGGCAAGCGTGTAAGCCATAGGTTTGCCGCTATCCTCCTTCACCTGGATGATGGCCTCCTTGCCAGGTTCGAGGTCATTGCGCATGACGATCGATGGTTTAAGATGAGTATGTGGGCTTTCAACCGGAACAGAGACCACTCCATACAGCCTGATTGGAAGATCATTCTTTGTTTGGGCATGAGGCTGTATCAGGGTAACGTAAGCAAAGCAATTGGGAGCCATGGCATCGGTGGTTTCAAAGAAGATTTCAGTGGAGCCTTTGGATGTAGGAACCCAGAAAGATTTAAGAATACCCGATCCGGTTTCGATGGTGACCAGGGCACGACCATCGGGTGAAGTAGGCAGGGTCAGTTTTACCTTATCACCTACTTTGTACTGGCTTTTATCAGTGGTCAGGGTCAACATCGCAGCTGCCTGCTTTTCACCCCCTGGCATACGGAAATAACCGGGCCAGTCGACATAAACAACCTTTCCCGCCGAATGACCCGAAGCTTTATCCGTCACTTTGATCAGGTAACGCCCCCAGTTCTCGTAATCAGCCTGGAAATCAAAGGTGGCCCTGCCGTTCACCGTTTTTACAGTAGCTGAATCCGTTGGCTTAATGTAAGAGGTGGAAATATAATTCGCTGATCCAGCTTCAGAATCATCCCACCACCACCGCCATTCAAGTTTATACACCTCCACCTTGAGGCGGTTTGAGGGAACCATCTCTCCCCGTGCATCGACATTCAGCAGATCAATCGGATACGTTTTATCTGTGTATAGGACCTGGTCTCCGTTTGAACCTTTTGGCACGCTCAAGCCAGCATACGACTGATACGGATAATAGGGAATCGAGAATCGGTCTATGCTGAAATCACCACCATCCTCAAACACCATTGTTTCAAAACTTGCTCTGAGCGCCCCTGGTGCAATATTGGTTACATGAATCACCGGAGCCACCTGTGTACGACCCTCAGGATCAAGTCTGCCATCAAATACAATTATATTTTCGGCAGCAAATCCCACAGTGGGATTGTCGAAAACAAATCCAGGGAAGTTTTGAAAGGCCGTTACTGATTTCGTCAGGGTAAGCATCACCTTGGCTTTCAGGTTTCGTGCCGGTGATCCTGTAAGCCAGGTCGCCTGAAGTATCGCAGAAGGCACTTTATCTTTGATAAGGCGATCTGTTTTAAAATCAAAGTTGATCTTCAAACGGTTCGGCTTCACGGTTTCGATTTTGAGAGTTTTCTGAAACTCAACGCCTCCCACATTCACCCTGGCCACCCAGTTCCCCGTTTGTGCATCAAAGGCAGTTGCGGTTTTGAAATTATAAAACCCGTTCACCGGGTTGGTTCTCACAATCCGGTTGATCAGCTGTCCACCCGGATTGTAAAGCGACATGCTTACCGGGTGGTGCTCCGGTAACTGGTGCAGTTTATCTTCAAGAATCAAAGTCAGGTAAATAGAATCGCCAGGCCTCCACACGCCCCTTTCCCCATAAATGAATCCTTTAATGCCTTTTTGAACTGGTTCGCCACCTACATCGAACATGCTGAGCGACAGGGCATTCCCATCGGCAAGTTTCAGATATCCAGTTTGATTATCCCTGCGTGCAACCACAATAAACGGGCGCTTTTTCATCGAAACTACGGCCATTCCCTCTCCATTGGTGGTTGATTTGCCCATACTTTGCAACTGGAAATTGAAAAACTCGACCGATACACCCGACAGTGGTTTCGTTGTAGCAATATCAGTCAGAAAAACATGATAATTTCCATCGCTCCCGGCTTTGGCAATCATGCCCAGGTCGGAGGCCAGAACATTCCTGCTAACCGATTTATTGAAAAAATAGGACGATGTACATGGATTATCTCGATCTTCCCAGCGATAATTCCGCCAACCGCCGTTGCTGTAATCATCAATGTCATAACTGCTGTAGTAATCCCAATTCTGATCGTTTTCCTGTTCCGGATCATTTGTAACAACCATATCTGTTACTGAGGATTCCAGGGTATCCGCATCACCGCACGGATAGGTTGAATATGCTTTATTAAACCCCAGGATAACCGAATAAATGGCGCCGGGGTCAGCCTTCATAAGGGTGGAAAGGTCAATAGAATAACGGTTCCACTTCCCATAATCTGTCACGCCGGTGAGCGGGATTGATTTTTTCAGAACAACCCGGCCAACTCTTGCCAGCTGAGAATTTCCGTTCAACTCATTGGCCTGTAAAAACTGGAGAATATTGTTCTCATAGATTCTGATTACTTTCACATCCACAACCTTCAGGTTAACCGCCTCAAAAGGAAGTAACATGCCGTTTGATGCCGGCATGATAATTCCATCGCCGGTAAACCGTACATTGGGTTTGGGATTTTCGATTTGAACCTCTGCCTCTACCCTCTTCCCTAAGGAGGCCTGGTTAATGTTCTTTATGGTAGGTTCCAGTGTTAACCGAACCTTTGAATCTGTTGTTTCCGGAAGGTAAATCAGAAGTAAATTATCTTCGACTCCATATCTCAGATTGCTGTATTTCCCCACACTGAAAAGTCCATCGAGATTCTGGTCAGATTTAAGCGGATCAGAAAACTGTACCAGCACACATTGTTGTGTGCCTGGAACGCTGCGTGTTGATAATACACTGAAATCATTCAGCGCAGGAATTTCAATATTCATATTCCCTTCTGTTTTTGAATCAACCGGCGACCCATCCCATGTCAGATTCACTTTGCCGGCAGTGCTTCCCCGGTAAATGGAATCAACCTGAAAAAGGTGTGCCCGCTTCTTCTGATCGTGTGTCCATTGTACCGGTAAGTCCCGTCCGTCCTGAACCGCTCTGAGAACTTGTTCCATCTGCTGATCGTCGGCCAAATCAGAAGTCAGGAGTTTACCATTAAGATGCTCCTTTAAAAGATCACCATTGGAATATGCCTTGTGGTTTTCAACCTCAACTGATATTTCCTGTGCCATAGTGCGAAACTGAAATACCAGGGTTCTCAGAGAATCGGGGACTGTTAAAAGCTGTGATAAATTAAAGTTGACGGTATAGAGCTTTTCTCTGGGTAATGGCTCGTCTGGCAGAAATTCGATTGTTCTGCTGTCACTCCAATAGGTTTTCCCCTTGATCGCCGGTGTGAAGTTAAAATAGATTTTATTCAGGGGGGTATTAAAGGAGGCTGTATCAGCGAAATCATCAGCAAGACGGACCTTGATTACTGTTTGCGCAGAGACCATCCCTGAGGTAAAGGCTTGAACATACCCGCGGAAAGCCGGGCTTACCCTGACGAGCGAATGCCTATTCTTATTTTCCCGGGCAATCATCATCATTACCACAATGAAAACAACTATTAATCCAAGAACCGGGTATAGGTATGTTTTTTTCATAACTGAATTTTTTATATAAGTGTGATTTCAACTTTCAATAAAAATCAGGAACTAAACGTGAACAGAAGCACCGCAAAATTATTTTCCTTACTGACCTCCGTATCGGTTTGCCAACTTGCCAACTTACCAGTTTGTCGGCTGCCTTGTCACTTCATCACTCCCCCAGCCAGGTGTATTTCCTGAATAATCCCGGCCGCAATGCCTTTGAAGTTTGCAGGTATTCCGTAAGAAACTTCCTGTGTTGGTTAACCTTCTTCTGGATATCCATTAATGGTTTTGCCAGCATTTCAATACTTTTCCTGAGGGTTTCCTCCTGAGGAATAATGTCATCTATTATAGATCTGCTTTGGGAGAGAAGGATATTACAGGTATCAAGCATCTGTTTTATTTCTGCATCCGGATGTACTGGTTTAAACTGATGATTCCAATAGTTTATATAATCATTAAACAGGAGGGCCGCGGCATTATAATGGTTCACTGCCTCGTTAAAGCGATTTACCAGGTCATTTTGGCGTTCATGCTGACGGTTCATGCGCTCAATTTCGAGGCTGCGATTCAGATATTTCATATATTCGCTGACAACATTATTCTCGACCCCGTTTCCCTCAATCCGGCGTAACGATGCAGCTAGTTTTTCAGGTTTTGACAAATGGTTGTAACCATCAATACTATCAGGGTAATTAAAATAATTTATATCCTTCTTTTCGGGGGGCATACCCTTGATAAAATCACCGGATGAAAACGGATAATAAAGACATTGCCATAATGGATCGAATGGCATATGACTTTTTATTAAATCGTTTGGATCAACCATAAAATATTCATTGGTGAATTTTCTTGTAAACTGGCCATTCAGCAAATAGCCACTTCCCCAGGTCGGGTCAAAAAAATACCAGGTTGAACCAATCCGGGCAATCAGCCATGCATGGTTGATATTCACCACTTGCCCTTTTTGCTTCGTATACCCGAATACAATATAACTTTCAATGCCGGCATTTTCACATAATTCATGAAAAACTTCGGCATAACCCTGGCAAACAGCTTTCCTGCTGCGTAATGTCTCAGAAATTACCTTGGCTGGATCATAGGATGCCTTGTAGTTGTAAATGTTTTCAGCATCATAAACGATCTCGTTGGCAGTCCAATAATAGAATGCCCTGATCAACTCTTTATCAGAATTTAGGTTTGCATTGAAATATTCGGAAAGAGTTACTATTGTTTTTTCGACCGAATCGGGCGCTGTCCTGGCAATAGCATCAGGAGGGTTATAATCACTGACAGTCTGCGCGAAGATGCCGGCAAGGATTGAACAACAAAGAATCGTGCAGAAAACGCCTTTATTCATAAGTGCCCGGTTTTCCATAAACAATATTATGAAAAAAACAGATGGGCACTTACGAATTAAGCGCAGGAAAAGTAAATCGGTTAAAATCTTTTTTTAAATCCTCCGCGCGATTTATCACCATAACCGCCGCCGCCACGTGAATCACCATGTCCACTGCCACCACGTGAATCGCTGAAACCACCTGGTTTCCGGTCTGTCTTTGGACGAGCTACCGAAACAGTCATGACCTTTCCGTCAAATTCGGCATTGTTTAATTCCTCTATGGCCTTATCAGCCTCCTCATCATTGGTCATTTCAACGAAACCAAATCCACGTGATCTTCCAGAAAAATTGTCTTTAATAACCTTTGCTGAATTAACAGCTCCATAATCAGCAAAAGCCTGTTTCAGATCTTCATCGTTGATTCTGAAACTCAAATTTGATACAAAAATGTTTTTCATGTGTTGATAATTTGTTTTTAATAGTCACATGGAATTTCCATAATTAACATTCACGGGTTGCATGAACATTTTGATTATGGATATCTCATGTAATTTTTTTGTGAATGAATACTAAATGACTGGTGATTTTAAGTTTCAATCACGAGAAGGAACCGGCGGCGATACAACTTCTAGGAGGTGATAACGACTGGATGGCTTGCCTTGTGGATCTTTGAATACTCAAAAGCCGGTGCAAAGATACGCATTTAAACCAAGTATTCGACGTATGTATATAAATAATAGAGGAATGGCTGACCCCCTTTCCGAATGAGGAATGAAACCCAATTGTAACACATTATCAGAATAAAAGAAGTCGGATGGCCAGAATTCAGTATTTACGGGCACTTTAGCATCCCAAATTTTGAAAATTGCTTGAAAATTATGATATTTGCAACAAAATTAAAACATAACTTTATGAACTTAAGACTTTTCCCGTTAATGTTCGTGATCCTTTTCACGTTTTTTTCCTGTACCCAGGGCACCAAAGAGACTGCAGAGTCTAATAAAAATGACACAACCCTCTTGACTGTATTCACATTCGCTGCACAAGTCGACAGTTGTATCGATAAACCTGTCGTCCTGGAGGGAACCGTTTTTCACGTTTGTAAACATGGCGGAAAAAGGTTGTTCCTGGTTGACGGAAGTGATAGTATCCGCATTGAAGTCACCACAGGGCCAGCTATTGTTAAATTTGATGAAGCCCTTATCGGAAGTCGTCTGCGTGTTTTCGGAACGATCAGGGAGGAACGCATTGATGCAAAATATCTCAATGAATGGGAAGCTGAATTGAAAAATCCTGGTGAAAAAAAGGAAGTTGGTGTTCATACCGGTGCAAAAGGCCACGAAGATCAAGGTGTGCAGGACAAACTTGAACAAATCAACGCGTTGCGTGATGACCTTAAGAATAGTGGAAAAGATCATTTGTCCAATTTTTCTCTCGAAGCTGATAAATTCACTGAACTTAAATAACCATGCAGGCTAAAACCCTCCGCCGGTGGAACAATGTACTTCACCGCGATATCGGCTATTTATGCGTAGGCATGACCCTGGTCTATGCCATTTCAGGCATTGTGCTCAACCACTTCAAATCAGGCGATTTTCAGCATCCTGATTACGGAAAGTCCTACACTGAACTCAAGGTACCGCTGCCGAAGGATGGAAAGGTAGATCAAACCTACGTTTTCTCGGTGCTTGACCAGGTGCATGAAAAAGATCACTACAAAAGCTACATCACCGGCGAAGGCTATGTGCAGATTTTTCTCACCAAAGGATTTGTTTATGTCGACCTGAATACCGGGGAAGCTGAAATGGAACGGAAAACCACGCGTTATGTGATCAAGGAGATGAACCTGCTGCACTACAACAACCTGAAGAAATTCTATACATGGTTCTCTGATGCCTATGCCGCCGGGCTGATCATCCTGGCCATCACCGGGCTGTTCGTGCTGCGGGGAAAGAATGGCATCCTGGGTCGTGGTGCATGGCTAACAGCCATCGGGATTATTTTACCGGCGCTCTTCCTCCTGTTCTATAACTGACCCGGGCCGGGTTTGCCACCTGGCGTAATTTCACCTGCCATAATATTCATGCAGTTTTTACGTGTTTATACAGGATTGCTGCCGGTATCTCCGGCTATCTGAAAGCGGCCTGTCTCAGAATGGTTTTCCCCAGGGGAATCAACTCCACCTTTTCCACTTTTTTGGTCCTGTTGTTTTTCAGGTTTACCACGATCTTTCCGTCCCTGAAGCGGGCATTGTGCTCCTGAATAAAGCCATAACGGGTCGAATCACGCGGACTATACAAAAGATCATCAAACCCCGGTGAATATGATCTCCCGTTTTTGATCACCGCGTCAATGGGACAGGCGAACACCAGGGGTCCGAAGGTGAAATATTTCTCGTGATTGATGTCCTCCCTGACTGTGATATCGGCTTTGTATTCAAATTCAATTTTGTCGTTGACATTGAACGTCCTGGAAATAATCATATAACCATCAACGGTTTGATACTGTTCAGTTGTACCGATCGATTTTACCCAGGCCGGTTTCCTGATCTTCAGTGTAATCAGGCGAGGAGCACCGAGGGTGACTTTTAAAACAAAATGAGTGTTGTACGGATACTCCGTATCATTTTCTATTTTCAGTCTTACACCCCCTAAGGTTGTCTCCAGGATGGATGGCGCCAGAAAGGCCGCAACCAGGGTATCATCCCCTTCCCTGAACCATGCCGACTGCAGGAAATAGGGAGTGATCCTCCCGGCATTCGGGCTGCAGCAGACCGCCACATCCTGGTGGGCCGGAGAGTACTTGTAACGGGTTTGATTCCGGTCCGGTTCCACTTCGCCGTTTTTGGTCCCCAGCATTTCATAGGAATTATCCGTTTTCAAATAAGCGATGCAGGAGTGATCGGGATTCCTGCTTCCCTGGGCGGCATTGAAGAAAATATTTTCTGCCATGTCGGCAGCATTTGATGAACCTGTCTTTTGCAACAGCAGTGTGTAACTGTCGAGTAATTCGTGGATCGAACAGTATTCATAACCTGTATGGGTTGCATCCGCTTTGCGTCCGCCGATCCATTCATCGCCGGTGGCCCCTCCCGATTCAGTCGTAGTTTCCCTGATCCGGGAAAGATAGATTTCAAGCGCTTTTCCCAATTCAGAATTCCCGGAGGCACCGGCTGCCACCATCAGCGGCCTTACATGCTCGTATGTATGCACCCCGTGGCATTGCAGATGATAGCCGGAATCCAGTATGCTGCTCAACTGGGCATCTTTTTCAAAAGAAAAATTTTCAGAATAATCCATGTACAGAAACAAAGCATATTCCAGGTACCTCTTTTCCCCCGTCAACTGGTACATCCGGTCAAGCACATCGGTGAAGGTGAGTCCGTGAGCCACCCCTCCCGCGAATTCCTTCCCCGCATTAAAGGGGTGCGACCGGTTCACAGGGTAATGCTGCATCACATTGTCGACAGCGCGGACCAAAGCTTTCCAGACTCCAGGATCGCCCGAATATTCATACCATGCAAGTAAACCCCTGAACAGGGTCGTCTTTGACCAGAGCTCCCCATTTTCGGAGGTGAAATTATACCGGAGGTCCGGGTCATAAATACCCAGGTATCCATCGTCATCCTGTGTGGCCAGTATACGCTCAATATATTTCCTGACCTTAAGGAGCGAATTGGGGTCTTCCAGCAGGATGGCATTGCGGATGTAACCATCCCACCAGTTCGACTGGGTTTCACTGTTCCACCATTTGTACTGGTCATCCCCGCCCGCATCACCTTCTTTCAGGTTTCCGAGATCCTTTGCCTTCGATTGCCTGTGTAACCGGCCGGAACCGTAAATAGGATCGTTGATTAAATCAGGAACCAGTTTGTCGAGGTTCCCAACAAATCCAGCCATATCAGCCTGCATCTGAATTTTCAGCCAGCCTGAAGGTTTTATGCTCCCAAATGACAATCGCTGGTACCTTTCCGGCACAATTTTTTCCTGGGCATCTGCCGAAAACGGGTTACTTATCAACCATGCCATGAGTAATCCTGTTTGTATGAATCGTTTACTGTTCATTGACTGAAGTTTTAATGCGTTGATTTATTCCTGCAGCATGGCTGAGAACCATGTCAAACACCAGGGTTCCTCCGCTCATGATCTGCTGGTATGTTATAAAGGGCTTTTCAACGGGTTTTCCATTTAAAAGTGCTTTTTCTGTACAGATATTTTCAGCTGAGATATTCCGGGCTTCGACCGTGAATTCCTTCCCATCCGCCAGGTTCAGAGTCGCCCGTTTCAGCTGAGGTGCGCCCAGTACATATTCATTTCCGGCTGGATTGACCGGGTAAAATCCAAGGCTTGACAGGATGTACCACGCCGACATCTGTCCGCAGTCGTCATTGCCGATCATTCCGTCGGGCGTATTGTTGTGAAATTTGCTGATCACATGATGAATATACTTCTGCCCTGTTTTAGGCGTATCAGAATAAGCAAACAAATACAAAATATGATGACCTGGTTCGTTGCCATGTGCGTACTGTCCGATCATTGCCTCCTGCCCGAGAAATTTGTCCGGATGTGCGGATTCAAGGGAAAAAAAATCGTTCAGCTGCCTGGTAAAGGCCTCCCTTCCACCTAAAAGTTGCATCATCCCTTCAATGTCGTATTGTGCCGGAGTCCAGAAATATTGCCATGCATTGGCTTCCGTATAATCGCCCGGATTATTCATGGGCGAAGTTGCCATCATCGGATCAAAAGGGGTCCTCCAGTTTCCCCTGGTATCTTTTCCCCGGAACATTTTTGTACCCTGATCATAAAGGTTCCTGTAATAACCGGCCCGGCGGCTGAAAGTCTCCGCTGTGGATTTTTCATCCAGGGCCGATGCCATTTGAGCAACACACCAATCGTCGTAACCGCTTTCGAGTGTACGCGATACGGCCTCGTTGTCGAGTTTATCAAAAGGATAATAGCCGTATTGGTTGTACAATTCCCAATCTGAATTAATATGACTGATCGTTGATGTTTCAACCATGGCTTTCAGGGCATCCATTTTATCAAATCCTGTAAATCCGCGGTTATATGCCGAAAGAATCATAGGAATGGCATGATTGCCAATCATGCAGTAATTGTCCCCGCCCCAGGCTGTCCAGATCGGCAGAAACCCGGCAACCCGGTGATGCAGCAACATCGAGCTGACAATGCCGTTGACTTTTTCGGGGGCCAGGATCTCAAGCAATGGAAATGCCCCGCGATAAATATCCCATATGGACAATGTGGAATAGTATTCCCTGGTGGGTGCCTGTGCAACTTCACCGTCAGCCCCGCGGTATTTCCCATCAACATCGGCAATATTCGACGGTTGCAGGAACAAATGATACAATGATGTGTAAAAGATCTCTTTCTGCTTTCTGCTGGCTTCAATGGTGATTCGTTCCAGGTATTTACCCCATTCGTTTTCAGCATTTTTCTTTACCTGATCAAAATTCCAGCCTGGCATTTCGGTTTGCAGGTTGAGTCTGGCCCCTTGGGTACTGACGGTCGAAAGGGCTGCTTTTACTTGCAGAACCTTTGATTTCCCAAACCGGAAAGTCAAAATATAACGGGATGCCCTGTCACGCTGCGCTCTTGGAAGCTCCTCCGTTTTCATGAAGGGCCGATCAAACTGAAGGACGAAAAAAAAGGTTCGTTCCACCCAGTTCCTGGTGTGGCAATACCCTGAAATGGTCTGGCTATCTTCAATTTTTACCTCCGAATCCAACACGAGGCTGTCGGTCAGGAAACGCAGCCCATGCTGAAAATCTGCCAGCACTTTTCCCTGCTCCTTCGGAAAGGTATACCTGTGAATGGCTACCCGTTCAGAACAGGATAGTTCGACTTTTACGCCATCTTTTTTTCTTACGGAATAATAGCCCGGACACGCTTTTTCTGAATTTTTGTGATAACGGTTTTTCAGGTTTTCATTCTCATCGGAAAAAGGAAGCAGCAATATATCGCCCATTTCGTTGATCCCGGTCCCGCTGAAACGGGTTTGTGAAAATCCCATGATGATGCTGTCCCGGAATTGGTAGCCACTGGTATGGTTCCACCCCTGGTCGCGGTTGTCGGGGCCTGGCTGCACCATCCCAAATGGCATGGACGGACCCGGAAAAGTGTGGCCGGTTCCGTCGGTGCCGATGAAAACATTTACGTACTTTACATTGTTCTGGGCCGCAATTGTGGTAAATGCTGCGATGAAAAATAAAAACATCCATGATTTCATATGTTAATTTTTATTTTCGGGCCATATGGAATAGCCATAAATTATCATTCACGGTTTGCATGTACGTTGTAATTATGGCAATTTCATAACTTGTTGCCGATATTTTGTGCTAAAATAACAGGAATCCTATTTATATATTTTGCCTGCCTTATCCAGATATTGTGTAATATTACCATTAAATTAATATTTTTTGACGCTGTCGGATAAAAAAAGCCAAATGAAAGTGGTTTCGGAATTGTCTCCCACTTCAATAAAACATTCAGGAATTCCGCTGGTATTACTCCCCTGAACTACCGGAAACTATTTTTGAAATAATGCCTACTTTTGGCCACCAATTATCCTGCTGATGATCCATTTTAACGAATCAACACTGAACACACTCGTCCTGCATAAAGTCGGCAATAAATCGGCGGAGGAAGGGGTTGTGCTTTCAGGAAAACTTCTTGAAATCAGTGAAGTGATCAACCCGCTGCTGCTGCAGTATTTCCTGTCACCTTTCAAATCCGGCGAACTGTACAACCTCACTCATCCCGCAGAACTGGAGAGGAACGAGGTTTTTCATTATGTTTCGGCCATTTTCGGAGATCCGCGATGCCTGCTTGAACAATCGGGAAATCTCGCCCAACATCTATACCGGCATTCCACCCACCCTAAGATCAGGAACGGTGAGTTTTATGTAGTTCACTTTGAGAATTGCCGGTTCAACGACATCCTTGTTGATGCGGTAGGGCTGTTCAAATCAGAGTCGCGTGAAACCTACCTTAAAGTTTATCCGGTGAGCGGCTCCTTCGAGATCGGTCACGACGACGGGATCAACATCAATAAGCTCGACAAGGGTTGCCTGGTATTCAATACCGGAAGGGATGAGGGTTACGTGGTGGCCATTGTCGACAACCTCAACAAAGGCAACGAGGCACAATACTGGCGCGATGATTTTCTGCAGGTCAAACCCCGTTCCGACGATTATTATAAAACAAAGGCTGTGATGGACCTCTGCAAGAAGTTCGTAAACGATCAGCTTCCCCAGGATTTCGAAGTCTCCCGGGCCGACCAGGCCGACCTGCTCAACCGGAGCATGAAATTCATGAAAGAGAATGATTCCTTTGATGCGGAGGATTTCAATGAACAGGTGCTCAGTCATCCTGCCATGATCAGTTCATTTTCAGAATACAAAAATAAATTCAGGGAGGAACACGACCTGGATATCGCTGAAAATTTCCAGATTTCGGAAAGCGCTGTGAAAAGGCAGTCGCGCTTCATGAAGAGCGTGATCAAGCTCGATAAAAACTTTCACATTTATATTCATGGAGAACGTGAGATGGCTGAGAAAGGGTTCGACCAGGAACGACAGCTTAATTACTACAAGTTGTTCTTCAGGGAAGAACAATAGCGCTACCTGCAGATCACAACTTTTCCGGATACGAAACCTTGCGCTCCAATCAGCCTGATAAAATATATTCCTTCACTAAGGTCACTGATGTCAAGAATCGATCTTGTATTGTCAAGGATGATGGTCCGGACCAACTGTCCTTGAAAAGAATAAAAAGAAGCTGTGGAGTACCTGTCATTTCCGGTGGTAAAATTAAGGTTGTCGCGGGCTGGGTTCGGAAAGAATATCTCAGGCGTTGTACGTTGTGCTGTAATACCCGTCGGGAAATCAGGAATGATGTCCACCACGGCGCCTTCAATCACTGTGAGTCCGTAGGGGATCTCCTCCGGAAGATGGTACCAGCCATTGCTTGGACCACCCCATCCGAAGTTCAGGTGGAAATATTCATCGGTATTGTAACCATCAACCACTACATTGTGTCCCATGCTCCATGCCGGATCGACCACAGCAAGGTGGACCGGCAGGGTATCTTTTATGTTCTGCGCCATCCGGGAATAAAGGGTGGTGTCATTTTCGTCAAGCAAATCAACTTCCTGAAAATTGAATTTGAGATACGCATTAAGCGCCTGGTCAACACCAAAGGTACCGGAAGCAGAAGAGGTGAAAACCTGCCTTGCTGCTACACCACATGCAAACGTCAGAGCTGCTTTGTCCCTGTTCTTGAGGGTTGTTCCATTGTCATAACTTATTTGAAGAGTATCGAGATAGCCGTTCAGCATGGGAAATGAGGGAAAATCCACAGGGAGATAATCATCATCTATCATAAAATTCCGGCCCGCATAGCTGTGGTAATAATCATCTTCATCGGTGAAATGAACACTATTGACAGTCTGGTGAAAATTCACAATCTGCGCCATTGCCACAGCTGGGCATCCGGCAATACTTCGAACGCCCGTGACCAGATCCATCGGGCACAGCTGATTATAAGGCGTACTCTGTGTCCAGTTCGTCTCCAGCCATCCTCCTGTTAAGGTAGTTCCAGGTTCAGGCCATTGCTGGAACAACGATGATTTTACATCCGTTATGCTGATCCTTTCCCATGCCAGCCTGTTCCTTGTTTTCACGGACTCGGGTGAGCCTTGCAGTCTGAAAGTCAGATCTGCCCGAACAAGGCTGACCAGCCTTCCTTCCTTATCAGGATCATCTATGAATGAATAGGCGATTACGGGTGGGAGTTCCATTTCACCGGGAATAATCATATACCCTTTGGGTGACAATTGAAACAGAAAAAACAAAACAGAACCGTTGCTATCTTGAAAACGATCATAATTACTAATCACACAGGCTCCATCCATTCCGGATGAAAGTAGTCTGGCCTGTACGGCATTCTCTGCTTTCACAAGATCAACCGGCTGACTGACAACAGGAAGAATAAAAACTATTGAAATAAGGAGTGCAAAGATTAACTTTTTCATAGAAAATATTTTTTCTGCGATTAATCTGCTGAAACTAAACGGTATGGCAAATATAGCGTTTTTCCTGATATGTTTAATATTGGATCCTTCTGAGGCGCTTCCGTACGACACAATTCGTTTACTTTGCAGTTTCACCGGAAAAACAAAAACAGGATGAATAGAATAGCCTTTCTGCTTATTTTTTTCTTCTGCTGGCTCAGCCACCAGGGACAGACTAACAAGAAGAATATACCGGGGGTTGATTTGGTAAATACCTTTATTGGCACTCAAGAGATGGGACACACCTTCCCCGGTGCCTGTGTCCCTTTTGGATTTGTGCAACTTAGTCCTGATACCGATACCATCCCCTATGAAAAGGATGGAAAATACAATCCCGAGGTTTATCGGTACTGCGCAGGTTACCAATATCTAGACAAGACCATCGTAGGATTCAGTCACACCCATTTCAATGGGACAGGGCATTCCGATCTTGGCGATTTTCTTATCATGCCAACCGTCGGGAAACTTCAATTAAATCCGGGCACAGCCGATCATCCTGAAAACGGATACCGTTCTGGGTATCGAAAGGACACTGAACAAACATCGCCCGGTTATTACAGGGTTCACCTGGATGATCCGGATGTACTGGCTGAACTAACGGTAACCACACGCGCCGGTTTCCATAAATATACCTTCCCCGAAAGCGACAGCGCCCACATCATCCTGGATATGCTTCACGGGATTTACAATTATGAGGGTAAAGTTTTATGGGCCTATGTGCAGGTTCACAACGACACACTGATCACCGGGTATCGCATTACCCGCGGATGGGCAAGAACACGTTACATCTATTTTGCCCTTAGTTTTTCGAAGCCCATTGAAAGCTATGGGTTCCGTAACGATGAACAACCTGTTTACAAAGGTTTCTGGCGGAAATTCAACCAGCAGGAGAACTTCCCTGAGATGGCCGGAAAAAAGATTCGTGCCCATTTTGACTTTAACACGAAGAATGGTGAAGTTATCAAGGTAAAAATCGGACTTTCGGCTGTAAGTATGGCTGGCGCGATGCAAAACCTGCTTGCAGAAATTCCCCACTGGGATTTTGAAAAAACAAGGAAGGAAGCACACAAATACTGGGAGAACGAGCTCAACAGAATCAGAATTGAGGGGCCCGACGAACGGAAGATCAATTTTTACACGGCCATGTACCATTCACTGCAATCGCCGGTGGTCTACAACGATGTCGACAGCAATTACCGCGGATTGGATCAAAATATTCATAGAGCCGATAACTTTACCAATTATACAATTTTCTCGCTTTGGGATACCTATCGTGCCCAACACCCCCTCTTAACTTTGCTTTATCCCAACCGCACTTCAGACATGGTTAACTCAATGATGGCACATTATGAACAAAGTCCCGAACACATGCTTCCTGTGTGGTCGCATCATGGCAATGAAAACTGGTGCATGATTGGCTACCATAGTGTACCTGTTATCGCTGACGCCTTTGTGAAAGGCATTCGCGGTTTTGACACTTACAGTGCATTTAAAGCATGCGTGAATACTGCAAAAAACAAAATCTACGATGGTATAGGGGATTACATGCAATATGGATTTGTGCCGGATGATAAACTGGGTAATTCGGCATCGGTCACACTGGAATATGCCTATGATGATTACACCATTGCCCAATTTGCCAGGGCCATCATCAATTCAAACGGGCCTTCAGATGAAGAAAAACAATTTGCTGAAGAACAAGTCCAGCCATTCACCGACCGCTCTTTCAACTACCGCAACCTGTTTGATGCGGCATCGGGTTTTGTGCGTGCAAAAAAATCAGATGGCACCTGGAAAACGCCTTTCGACCCGCTGAGCACACACGGGCAGGGTTTTATTGAGGGAAACTCATGGAACTATTCGCTATACGTGCCACATGATGTGCTCTACTATATCAGTATGATGGGTGGTGAACAACCATTCATCCGCCGTCTCGATTCATTGTTCACCATGCATCTGGATGATAAATACTTTGCCGAAACCGAGGATGTGACGCGTGTTGGTCTGATTGGAAATTATGTCCATGGAAATGAGCCGAGTCATCATGTTGCATATCTCTATGACTGGACATCGAAGCCCTGGAAGACTCAGGAGCGTATTCACCTGATCGTGAACAACATGTACCACAACAAGCCCGATGGTTTATGTGGTAACGACGACTGCGGTCAGATGAGTGCCTGGTATATATTCAGTGTGCTCGGTTTTTATCCGGTTTGCCCGGGAACAACACAGTACGCTATTGGCAGCCCGTGTATCCCCTCAGCCATCATTGATCTGCCGGGTGAAAAATCATTTACTATCAAAGCGCATGGGTTAAGCGATAAAAATATCTATATCCAATCCATGATACTCAATGGAAAAACCCTTTCAGATCCGTTCATTGATCATTCCAACCTGGTTGCCGGTGGAGAGCTGATCTTCAATATGGGACCCAAACCAAAATTGGAATAAAATATTAAACAAAGCAGACACATTGGAACACAATAAATTATCTGCTACCTTTGCAAATTATTACTAACCCTTCAAAATTTCCCGATTATGAAACGTTTACTCATTATAGCATCTGTAATTCTATTTTCCCTGAGTTTGTTTGCACAAGAGGAAAAACATGTTGTTTTTCTCAAGAATAAAGATAACAATCCTTTCTCCCTTTCAAACCCCATTGACTTCCTGACCCAGCGGTCACTCGATCGACGCGCAAAATCAAATATTGCGCTCGAAATGAAAGATCTTCCTGTAACACCATCGTATATCATGCAAATCGCAGCTACCGGCGCCGAAGTAGTTTATTCGTTGAAGTGGTTCAATGCAGTAGTAGTGAAAACAAATAATCCCGCTGTTTTGACATCCATTGCCGCACTTCCGTTTGTTGATTATATTGACCAGGTACTCTCGAACAGGCCGGTTCTGGCGCCAGGCGGGACCGGGACAAAACAGGTTGAAGAGATACCGCCCTATACATTAGTCACACCAATCTCATTTGCTGTAAGCAAATCAACCGGGGCCCTTAATTATGGCCAGGCATATAACCAGGCTCACATGATCTCTGTTGATGGCCTGCACAATCTTGGTTTTACAGGTGATGGGATGATGATAGCCATATTGGATGCCGGTTTTTATCACACTGATGTGATTCACGCTTTTGACAGTCTTTGGCTCAACGATCGGATTCTTGGAACACGTGATTTCAACATTCCGGGAAATAATGTTTTTGGCGATGATATGCATACCCATGGTACCAGTGTTCTTTCAACAATTGGAGCCAATCTTCCTGGACAAATGGTAGGAACCGCGCCCCATGCTTCTTTCTGGCTTATTCGTACCGAAGTCGGGGAATATGAAGCCCTTATTGAGGAGTATAACTGGGCTGGTGGCGCTGAATTTGCCGACAGTCTCGGTGCAGACGTTATCAACTCATCACTTGGATATACTACCTTCGATAATCCGGCATACAACCATACCTACTCCGATATGGATGGAAATACCACCCCCATAACCAGGGCGGCTGACATTGCCACAAGCCGTGGGTTGATGATTGTCAACAGCGCCGGAAATGACGGCGGATCATCGTGGCAGCACATTGGCGCTCCTGCTGATGGGGACAGCGTTTTTTCTATTGGTGCAGTTAATTCATCGGGTTTTTATGCCTCCTTCAGTTCAACAGGCCCAACTTTCGACGGTCGGACAAAGCCTGATGTTACTGCCCAGGGACAGGGAACAACCGTAATTTCAGGCGGGGGAAATGTGTCGCAGGGTAGCGGAACCTCCTTCTCTTCTCCAATAATGGCTGGTGCAATGGCTTGTTTATGGCAATCGGCCCCTGATTTATCTGCGCAACAGCTCCGCGACGCCGTAAGGAACACCGCTTCAAAAGCATCTGCACCCGATCAGCTATATGGATATGGGATTCCCAACATGTTAAATGCCAGGTTGCTTCTCACCACCCCATTAATTTCTTCCGAAATTAAACAGTCATACGCACTTTTTCCGGTGCCTTTCTACGATGCCCCCTGGCTTAAAAGTGACCAGAAGAAAACGGAAATGGTGACTATCGAAATTCTTTCCGTCACCGGCCAGTTGATTGCTTCACGTACCATCAGTATCAGCAATTCCTCCACCAGCAAACTGAATGACTTTAATTCGATGCCTTCTGGTCTCTATTTCGTTCGCATCCGCAGTAATTCGGGGCAACAGGTTCTCAGGGCAGTCAAGTTATAGATGAATCCTGCTCAGGTATTTAAATTTTTCGGGACGCGGGACACGGGACACGGGACCAATAAATTTCATGGGATTCCTTATAATTCATGATTATTCTGACAGGAAAAGTTAATCGCAGGAATCAGCGGGTTGATCAAGGATTTTAAAGTATTGGCCGAATTTACAGGTGGGATATTTCAAGTCATTATATATTTGATAATCCAAAACCATATATTTATGAAAAACTTACTGTTACTTTTAATTTTGGGACTGTCGCTTGGCAGTTCGGCCCAGGTCGCCTTCGATCCGCCTCCTACGGAGAAAAAAACTGTTGTTGATACGCTGCACGGATATTTTCTAACCGATAATTATCGCTGGCTGGAAGACAAAACTGATCCCGTTGTGGTTGAATGGACGAAGGCGCAGCATGATTACACTGTAAAATACCTGGAGGCAACGCAAAAAAATCACCCTGGACTTCGCGACGAAGTTTCTGCCTATATCGACATGGATTATGAAGGACCGCTCAGCAAAGAGGGGAAAAGGGTTTTTCAGACCATAAAAAGAAAGGGGGACAAACAATCCTCGGTTTATACCATTCTTGATGGTAAGAAGGTCCGGATCTGGGATCCTGTGAAACTTGACACTTCAGGCAAAACATCAACCACTGCAGTTCAATACACCTACGACGGCGAACGTGCTGCTGTAAGTGTACAGAAAAGCGGGGCAGAGATATCCACAACCTACATAATTGAAACACGTACAGGGAAAGTACTTTTTCCGCCGCTTGAAAACATTTTCGGATACCAGTGGACCCAAGACCAGCAACACGCATATTTCACGATCAGGAGCCAGGCAGATATCGACAACCAGCTGCCGCTTAAAAGTTACTTGTGGAAAGTAGGCGACCCTGTTGAAAAAGCGCAGTTCATTGGCACTACGAAAGATGCAAAGGATTCCTATTACATCTATGACAACCGTTACAGTGATGTGACGTTTTTCGGGGAGGGTAATTTCAATTCGAATGTTTGTAAGATAAAAAAGACCGGGACAACGGATGATGGAATAACAATCTATGAAAGTAAAGATTTCCAGGCTTATCCCAATGCAATCGGGGACAAAATGTATATTCTGACCAATGATAATGCCCCCAACTACCGATTATTGGTGGCAAACACGGCAAAACCCGCTTACAAGGACTGGAAGGTGCTTATTCCGGAAGGTGCTACAATAATACAGAATGTGGAGGTGCTGAAGGATGGCCGGCTGATCGTTCAGGATAAAAAAGATATTCAAAGCCGTTTGATCCTGCATGATGCAACTGGAAAAATGCTTAAAATCATCGAATTGCCCGAAATCGGGAATGTCAGCTATGTTAGTTTCGACCGGGAAGAGGATTCTGTATATATCTATATGAGCACTTTTACTTCGCCCGGTAAAATGTATGTTGCTTCGCCTGCCAACTTCAAATGGAGGTTGTATTACGAAAGGAAAATGCCGATTGACATGAGCAAAATTGTTGGCGAGATTAAATTTTACTATTCAAAAGACAGCACCCGCATTCCTTGCATCATCGTTCACCGGAAAGATTTGAAGCTGGATGGCAACAATCCTGTTCTTCTGACTGCATACGGCGGTTTCAGATATGGTATTACTCCAGGTTACTATGGTTATTATGCACCTTTTATCAACCGTGGTGGCATTATAGTCGAACCTGGTATCCGCGGAGGCGATGAATATGGAGAAAAATGGCATGAAGATGGCATGCTGCTCAACAAGCAGAACTGCTTCGACGACTTCAACGCTTGTGCCGAATGGCTGGTGAAAGAGAAGTATACCAATACAGGAAAAATCGTTGCAGAGGGCGGCAGTAACGGAGGATTGCTCATGGGTGCCATCGCCACACAGCGCCCCGACCTGTATAAAGCAGTAATTTGTGCTGTTCCATTGCTCGACATGATCCGGTTTCACAAGTTCCTGATTGCCCGTTACTGGATACCCGAATATGGTTCCTCGGATAACGAAGCCGATTTCAGAAATTTATTGAGCTATTCCCCTTATCATCACATCAGGCAGGGGATCAACCTGCCAACCACGCTGGTGAGGACCGGTGCCAACGACAGCCGGGTGGATCCGCTGCATGCCAAAAAATTCACCGCTGCACTGCAGAATAATCCAGGGCAGATCAATCCGATCCTGTTGTATATTGATTATAATGTAGGACATGGTTCAGGCCAGGCGACGAAACAACGGATCGACAACATCCTGGTCGATTTTGAATTCATGATGAACCAGCTCGGAATGTAAATCTCCCGCAGATATTCGCGGATTCAAACGCAGACTTCCCAGGAAGAATATACAGTTTTGTCAGTGTATGTTCTGTGAGGTTTGCGTTTTTTTATGATCTGCCGGATTTTTTTTATTAAAAACTTGACTTCAGGTAAAAAATGTAGTATTATTGCAAGATCATTTTAATATCATTTTGATATTATTAATTCATTCAACCATGGAAAAAGAAAAAATCAACTCAACATCATCGGGATACACGAGTATCCTGGTACTAATTATCCTGATCGGACTTGGTGTTTGCGGGCTTGTGTTCTTCAATCAGTCATTGACTGTGATCATCATCTCAATGTTTTTCATAGCTGCAGCAATTTTTACAGCTATCGGCCTTATGGTGGTAAATCCAAACGAATCTTCCGTGCTGGTGTTGTTCGGGGAGTATAAGGGAACCATCAAGAAAAATGGCTTTTTTTGGGTCAATCCGTTTTACGTAAAGAAAAAGATCTCATTACGGGCACGAAACCTCAACCGCGAGCCGATCAAAGTCAACGATAAGCTTGGAAATCCCATCATGATCGGGTGTGTACTTGTCTGGAGAGTACGGGACACTTTTAAGGCAGCATTCGAAGTAGATGATTACATCCATTTTGTCGATATCCAGAGTGAGTCGGCTACCCGTAAACTTGCCGGTCATTATGCTTATGATAATTTCGACGATGAGCAAAAAGAAATAACCCTTCGTGCAGGTGGCGAAGAGGTTCACCAGGCGCTGGAGCATGAACTTTCGGAGCGGCTTTCTATGGCAGGTATTGAAGTTCTCGAAGCAAGAATCAGCTACCTGGCCTATGCTTCGGAGATTGCCGGGGCCATGTTACGGCGCCAGCAAGCTACTGCCGTAGTCGCAGCCCGCACTAAAATTGTCGAAGGTGCTGTAAGCATGGTTGAACTGGCACTTGACCACCTCAGCAAGAAACACATCATTGACCTGGATGAAGACAAAAAAGCTACAATGATCAGCAACTTGATGGTGGTGCTTTGTTCCGACAAAGATACAACCCCTGTTGTGAACACCGGAACGCTGCACCAGTAAATGTTTTATGGCAAATAAAAAAGTATTCATGCTCCGGGTCAATCCCGACATTTATGAAGCGCTTGAGAAATGGGCAGCTGATGAATTCCGTTCGGTAAACGGTCAAATTGAGTGGATCCTCGATGCCAAGCTGAAGGAGCATAAACGTACCCCGGCAAAAAAGAACACAGCAACTCAGGAGTAAATATATTACAACACCATCAGGCATGATCATTCCGCGTAAATATCAGGAAAACAAACAGGACCGGCCAAAAATCCGGCCAGAGATGGGTCCCGTCGACTGGGTTTTGGAAATATTCGCCCTATTGCTGCTTCTCGGATACTTCGGATATTTAATATATTATTACCCAAAGCTGCCAGCTGCAATTCCATCCCATTTCAATGGATCCGGTGAGGTTGATGGCTACTCTGACAGGGGTACTCTTTGGGCGCTGCCTGGCATCGCGTTGTTTACTTATTTACTCCTGACTGTTGTTGCCAGGGTTCCCCACACTTTCAACTTCACACAGAAAATCACACCGCAAAACGCATTGTACCAGTATACCCTTGCATTAAGATTAATCCGGTCCATAAAAGTACTGACCACTTGCATTTTCCTGTCTATCAGCTTCGCTATGGTCAGCGTGGCCAGCAAACAGGCAACCGGTCTCGGGCTCTGGTTTATACCTGTATTCCTAGTCCTAACCTTTCTGCCGATCATAGCATACTTAATCCTTGCCAGCCGCAAAAACTGAATCCTTTTTTCTAATTTTGCAGAAAAAGTTTTGGCATGATGAATTTTATTGATGAGCTCCGCTGGAGAGGCATGATCCACGATATGACCCCGGGAACGGAAGAGCAGCTTTCGAAAGAGACCACCTCAGGATATATCGGCTACGATCCTACTTCCGACTCCCTGCACATCGGGAACCTGGCATCGATCATGATGCTGGTCCATCTGCAGCGTGCAGGCCACAAGCCTTTTGCCCTGGTTGGCGGCGCCACCGGGATGATCGGCGACCCTTCAGGCAAATCAGAAGAACGGAACCTTCTTGATGAAACAGTGCTCCGGCACAACCAGGAATGCATCAAAAAACAGCTGGAGAAATTCCTCGATTTCAGCGCCGGCCCGGTATCCGCCGAGATGGTGAACAACTACGACTGGATGAAGGAGTTTTCCTTTCTCAATTTCCTGCGGGAGGTGGGCAAGCACATCACCGTAAACTACATGGTGGCCAAGGATTCCGTTAAAAAGCGCATGGAATCCGGTTCCGGTATCTCTTTCACTGAATTCACCTATCAGTTGGTTCAGGGATTTGATTATTGCTGGCTGTTTCAACATAAAAACGTGAAACTTCAGATGGGCGGCTCTGATCAATGGGGCAACATTGTAACCGGCACGGAATTGATTCGCAGGAAACTTGGAGGCGATGCCTTTGCACTAACCTGTCCGCTCATTACCAAAGCCGATGGTGGAAAATTCGGAAAAACCGAATCGGGGAATGTTTGGCTTGATCCAAAAAAAACATCTCCCTATAAATTTTACCAATTCTGGTTGAATTCAAGTGATTCCGACGCCTCGGAATATATAAAGAAGTTTACGCTCCTTTCAAAAGTGGAGATCGAAACACTGCAAAAACAGCATGATGAAGCTCCACACCTGAGAGTATTACAGAAAACGCTGGCCGAAGACATCACCATCAGGGTGCATTCAAAGGAAGATTTACAAGCCGCAATTGAGGCATCCGAAATCCTGTTTGGTAAAGGAACTACCGAAGCCCTGAAGAAACTGGATGAAGAAATGCTGCTGGCGGTGTTCGAGGGAGTTCCAGGTAGCGAGGTAGCGAGAAGCGAGGTAGCGAAATCGGTTAATGCTGTAGATTTCCTGGCGGAGATGACGCAGATTTTTTCTTCCAAAGGGGAAGCCAGGCGAATGCTTAAGGAGGGTGGGGTGGCCATCAACAAAGCGAAAGTCGATGAATCCTTTTCTGTTGATTCATCGTGCCTGTTAAACGGAAAATATATCCTGGTGCAAAAAGGCAAGAAAAACTATTTCCTGGTCAAGGCAGTGTAATTGGGA
>CAISJJ010000316.1 GCA_903885595.1 uncultured Bacteroidales bacterium | reverse complement strand
TCACCGGCAAACTCATCCTCGCCACTGGCAACCCCCTCTACCTGATGTTCATGATCGTTTATGGCGTCGATACCTTTTTAACCATCCTTTACCGGTTAATCCGCCACGAAAACATCTTTTCAGCCCACCGCAGCCACCTGTATCAAATCCTCGCCAACGAATCAGGAATTTCCCATGTAAAAGTTTCAACGGGCTACACCGTAGCCCAACTGCTCATCAACCTGCTCATCATCGTCCTGGCCGGACAAGTGGCTTTGGGTTATCAGCTGGGGGTTGCGATTGGAATCATGGGAGGGTTAGCAGCGGTGTATGTTTATGTAAAAGGCGACGGACGACGGACGACAGACGACAGGCGACTGACGACGGTCATCGGTCCTCCGTCCTTGAAACCTGTAACAAAATAACCATAACATATGGAGTTTATGGAACTAAAAACGATCAGAACATAGAAGTTTCCAGGAATAATTCAACCCAGATCAAAACACTTAACACTTAATCGCTTAAAAATTAAAACTTTACACTTAACCCATGACCGGCATCATCGAAGCCTGCCAATAAAGTTTTTCCGGAAAAGGTTGAAAGAAGAAGATAGAGAAATAAAATAATCGAACTTAAACTATTACCTTATGAGTTTCGTATATTTGTAAAAAAGATGCAATGTCGGTAAAAGTGTATCTTGATAATTGTTGTTTTAATCGACCTTTTGACGATCAAAAACAAATTCGAATACGTATTGAAACGGAGGCAAAACTATATATTCAGTTTAAAATAGCACAAAAGGAATTATTTTTAGCCTGGTCTTACATTCTTGATTACGAAAATTCAGTGAATCCTTATCCTGACAGGAAAGTTATCATAGAGAAATGGAAAAGCAGGTCTTATAAAAATGTTATTGAAAACCCAGTGATATTAAATGATGCAAAACAGATCGGGAAACTTGGGGTCAGTCCAAAAGACGCGTTACATATAGCTTGTGCAATTGATGCAAATTGTGACTATTTTATTACGACAGATGATGGGATCTTAAAAAAAATGGAGGACTATCCTTTGATTAGGATCATTAACCCGGTTAACATCATAAATTTATTAAAAGAATAAAACATGTTGACGGAAACTGAAATTAAAAGAAAAGGGTTTGAAGCGCTTTTTGATGCATTAGGCGATTTGGGTGTCGAGAAATTCATCAGTTTGCTCATGCGTGAACCATTTGATTACACAAAATGGAATCAGGAGTTGTGGCGTGATAAAACCATTGAGCAAATCAGTAGGGAGGCTATGCAGTATCATTCCAGAATTAATAAAAAACCTGACGACCTACAAAGTGCAATCTGAACCAGAGCGAAGCCATACGACGGACGACGGTCCTCGGTCCTCGGTCCTCCGTCATCGGTCATCAGTCCTGTCAACCTGAAACTTTTGTATCTTTGCAGATGTGTGTTGTCAAATACAAATGATAAAGCAGGCTCAGCGCGTCTTTAAATTTTGAATAAAATGGATACAATTACGATAAAAATTGAAGGTCCTGAAAATGTTTCCTTTTTCCTCAACCTTCTTCAAAAATTCAATTTCAGAAAAGAAATATCAGTCAATAAAAAAAAGGCCTTACCCAAAAAAATCATTGAAGCCCCCATTGAATGGGCAAATAAGACCCCTTCAATCGATGATTTTAGCGGAATATGGAGTGACCGTCACGTTACGCTCGATGATATACGTACAAAAGGATGGAAAAGGAATTAATCCTTTGTGATACAAATATCTTTATTTCCTGGTTTAGGGGTGATCCTGAAACAGTCAAAAGGCTTGAGCAAATTGGCCTGGAACATATTTTGATTCCATCGGTTACAATTATGGAACTATTACAGGGAGCTCAAAACAAATCAGAATTATTCAAACTCCCACTTTTTACTTATAATCAAAAAGATTTTAGGTTTATTTCGGGTTTACGATTGTTGGAATACTGAGGACAAGGTGCCCCTGAAATCACAGGGGGGTTAGTAGCGCTATACATCTATGTAAAAGGTAACAGGGTGAAAAACGTGACACGCGTGACAAAAAACGTGTAAAAATAGTTTGCTTACAATTTCGGAATTCGATTCCAAATTTGTAAATTCGCATCATGATTACAAGAAAAGCTGAAAAAGCGCTCCGTGACCTGGCAGGGCAATTCAAAGCAGTGGCGATCATCGGGCCGCGACAATCGGAAAAAACAACCTTATCGCGATTTGTCTTTCCCGGCAAACCCTATGTGAGTCTCGAAAATCCCGATACCCGTCGTTTTGCCTATGAGGATCCGAGGGGTTTTCTGGCCCAGCGCCCTGGCTATTGAAACGGGGGTGGACAATAAAACCATTGCATCGTGGATCAGTGTGTTGGAAAACAGTTTTATCGTTTACCGGCTTCAACCGCATCACAGGAATTTCAACAAACGGGTTGTAAAAATGGCAAAATTATATTTTTACGATACCGGATTGGTATGCAGTTTATTAGGGATTCAAAATGCATCACAGTTACAGTACCACCCGCTCAGTGGCAGTTTATTCGAAAATTTTGTGATCGGAGAGCTTGTAAAATCACGATTCAACCGTGCCCTGGGAAATAACCTCTATTTCTGGAGGGATAATGTGGGTCATGAAATTGATGTGATCATCGACCATGGAACAAGCCTCTATCCTGTTGAAATAAAATCGGGCCAAACCGTTACACAGGAATATTTCAGGAACCTCATGTTTTGGCAGTCGATGACCGGAGATACTCCTGCAACCGTGGTTTATGCAGGCGCAACCCGGCAGCAAAGAAGCAATGGTGTTGAAGTCATCCCATGGAAGGAGCTGGAAAGCGTGACGAAAGAACGTGACACGCGTGAAGAATAATTGTCAATGACTGTCAACCAGGAAACTGCAACCTGAAACTTTTGTATCTTTGCAGATGTGTGTTGACAAATACAAATGATAAAGCAGGCTCAGCGCTTATTCAAATTTTGAACAAAATGGATCCAATTACGATAAAAATTGAAGGTCCTGAAAATGTTTCCTTTTTCCTCAACCTTCT
>CAISJJ010000315.1 GCA_903885595.1 uncultured Bacteroidales bacterium | reverse complement strand
ATGGTGGAATATGTTGGGAAAGATCTGCCGGGCACAATTCAAGTTGAAGTTTTTGGCATGAAGGGCGAGCGGATTCTTACCAAAGAGATGACGGAAGTTCGGAAACAGGAGTTTTCACTCGAAGGCAGGGCAAACGGAATATACCTGGTGAGGATTGTTGCCGATGAGTTGACGAAGACGGTGAGGGTGCTGAAGAGGTAATTTGAATATCGAATTTCGAATTTCGAATTTCGAATATCGAGTGACAAGTGACACGTGACGCGTGACAAATATCAAATTCACGTAGTGAAAACTTCATACTTCGTTGATCAATATTCAATATTCGATATTCAAGGAAGATTCACGTAGTGAAAACTTCATACTTCGTTGATCAATATTCGATATTCGATATTCAACTGATTCCCACGAGCTGATTGAAGAGTCGATCAATGCAAAACGTAAACGCTGGTCAAATCCGTGATTTATTTTGTATTTTTACAGAATACTTTCAAGTGAACAATGATGTTTCCAATGTGCCTGAGGCAATTTTGCATTACAATAACTGCGACAATGTTTGCGGTTTTGCTGGTACTCCAGGGATACAGCAATGAAAACCCCGACAGTCTGCTCAGGGTAGTCAAAACATCTTCGGGGGAAGCCAAATTCTACGCACTCAAAGCCCTTGGCAAATTATACCAGGCAACAGATCTGTTAAAATCACTTGATTATGCCGAACAGCAGCGCAGGCTTGCTGCTGAAATGAAAAACAGGGAACTTGAGGCCGAAGCCATGTCCGACATGGCCATGCCCATTGTGAGGATGCAGCAGAACAAACGCGCCATCCTGTTACTTCAGGAAAGCTTGACCATTTATGATTCACTGGGCAATGAAAAGGGCAAATGCAGGGCTTTGAACAGCCTGGGTCTCGCATGGAGCCAGAATGGCTCCATGGACAAAGCCCTTCAGTGTTACTTAAAAATCGTTCCGTATTACAAAAAAGAGGGAATGTTGAAAAACCTGGCCCTGGTCTACATGAACATCGGCCTGAACTATGAACAGCTAAAAAAACACGAACTGGCGATCTCAGCCGGATTGAAAGCAAAAGATATCTTTACTTCACTCAACGATGAGCCCAGGCTCAACGATGTGATGGTGAACCTTGGGATAAGCTACCAATCCCTTGAACGTTATGACGAAGCCCGGGAATGTTTTGAAAAAGCCTTGACTTATTATGAGAATAACCATAACGTTTACGGAATGGCCGTAACCACAACCAACCTTGTAAAGTTGAACAAAGCCAAAAAGGATTATGCCAATGCACAAATCTGGTTTGCGAAGGCCCTTCCCCTTGTCAGGGAAATTCACAATACCTGGGCCGAAGCAAGCCTGTTCATCGACAGGGCTGTTCTGCAATACAACTTTGGGAAATTCAATGAAGCGCTTATCGACCTGGCTACTGCAAATTCTCTTAACACAATAGCAGGGGACCGCGATGCGCAGGCCCAGATATTCCATGCCTATTACCTTGTTTACGACACCCTGAGGCAGGACAGGCTCGCCCTCGATTACTTCAAAAAATATTCAGCCATCAACGACACCCTTCGTTTGCAGGAAAATGCCAGGATGATCGAAGAGCTGACCCTTGGCTTCGAGACCGCTCAGAAGGAGGCCGAGAATCAGATTCTGAGACAGGATATCAAAGCATCGAGACTGAGGCAGCAATTACTGACAGGAGTGATCATTGCCATCCTTCTGACGAGCATATTCATTATTATTTTACTGAACCTCAGGCACAGGAATCTTGACCTGAAACACAAAGAGGCAGAGCATGAGAAACAACTTAAGGAAGCAGAACTGGAAAAATTGTCGGTCGAACTGCAGCTCAAGGACCAGGAGCTGGTTTACCAGTCGATGCTGAGACTGGACCTCACACAGATAAACCGTTCGGTTCAGGAAAAACTGGCCCCCTTCAATCTGAAATTACCCAATAAAAAAGACCAGTCCGAATTCATGCAGGTCATACAGGAAATCATGCGGGAAGCCGGCAAAGATCCCCTGGCCGATTTCGAGATCCTGTTCACCCAGCTTCACAAGTCCTTTTACGAGAATCTGATCGGCATTTACAGTACGCTCTCAAAGACCGAATTGCATGTTTGTGCCATGATACGGATGAACCTTACGTCAAAAGATATGGCCCGCATGATGAATCTTTCTGTGGCGAGCATCGAGATGACCCGTCACCGGATAAGGCAGAAACTTAACCTCGGACAAAAAGACAACCTCACCTCGTTTTTGATGGCTATTTGATCCAAAGAAGCCATCATATTGCAAGCCTGGCACAAATAAGGGATGGCATTGATTTAATTCAGAAACACTTCCATGAGATCGACGCTTAAATCCCCATTGAAAATGTTGACCGGAATTTTATCATCGCCGGCATACATGCCCTTGAATTGAAACTTCCCATTTTCATCCAATACAAAGACCGTCACATTTTCATCGTTGGGGTTTATGATCCAGTATTCCCTTACGCCATGTTCCTGGTAAATTTCAAATTTATCCTTGATATCTCGTTTTGAATTATTGGCCGATACAATTTCAATAATCAGATCCGGAGCGCCAAGACAACCTCTCTCATCCATTTTTGACAAATCGCAAATCACATAGATATCGGGCTGCAAAACAGTGTAAATCTGTGCGTTGTTTATTATTTCCTTCTTTTTTGGGAATCGCACATCGGATGGGGCATGATACACTTCACATGTTTTATTTTCAAGGTAAACACCCCAGATTTTCATCATTTTTGCAGAAATTTTCTGATGCTTCCTCGATGGCGCCGGGGTCATCAGTTTGATGAACCCGTCAAACAACTCACGCCTCACGTTGTCCATCCAGGTGAGATAATCGGCATAGGTGTACCTTTTGTCTGCATCCAGGTTAAGTGTGTCCATCTTCATGGTGTTTTTCACAAAGATAAGTTTTCTCAAGAAAAAACCAAAATCCGCAACAAAATGACTGGCAACAAACCTGACTTCTTATTCTGCCGGGCATTGCTGATGGCCAAAAACCACCTTTCGTTTTCCTTTCATCATATTTCAATTATCAGATGATGAGGCTGTTGCAAAATAAAGTCAGGGTGGATTGCAATCTGCATTTCGTTCCGTATCGAGTTCAAAACATTGGATATCAGAAGTATGTATCAATTTGAAAGATTTTGTAAAGGTTTTTCTGCCTCCGATTGTTGACAGAAGAAAAAAGCAGGAACTATATTTGCCCGTTTTTAAAAATGGGCCGGATGAGCAACAGTCAAAATATAACGAATAGGATTCTGATCGCCCGCAACGAGAGGATGGGCAACGAGGACATTTCCATTATTTTAAAGCGAAGTGACATAGAAGTGCTGATGGCCTATTCGGGTGAGGAGGCGACAGGTATCCTGAAAGATCACCCCGATTTGAGGATGGCTGTTTTCAGCGCCGATCTCGCGGGGGTGAACGGATTTGATACAACGGTGTTTGCAAGATCATTATATCCGAGGCTACCCATTATCCTGCTGGTGAACTACAGTACCCGTGAAACGATCAACCTGGCGGCGCTGGTTGGCTGTGACCAGGTTTTGCAAAACCCGGTAGAGCCCAAAACCTTCGAAGTACTGGTTGACAAATTTCTCAACTCTGTCCATCATGATTAATGATATCCCCAAGCTTAAAATTAAAATAGTTTCTGACTTTGTTACTGATTACTCACAATAGTAATAATAATAAACCCAGTCTAATGAAAATGAAAAAATCTATCCTTTCAGTCTTTTTTCTCTTTTTTCTGTTGCTGTCAGCAATGGTCACTTTTTCGCAAAATGTAGGCGTCAACGCCGATGGCTCGGCTCCTGCCAATTCGGCAATGCTCGACGTAAAATCCACCAGTAAGGGCTTCCTTTTACCGAGAATGACCATTACCCAAAGAGATGCTATTGTAAATCCGGACGAAGGTCTGATTGTTTTCTGCACCGATTGTGGAATTCACGGGGCTCTCGCAGTGTATTCCGATTCGCAATGGAGAAGCTACCAGGATTGCATCACCGCAACTCCAACGGCGGGAACAAATGTTACTACCGTTTATTCCATCCAGTGGGTCTGGGTTAACAGCGCCTCCTCATCCTATAACGGAGTCCAAAAGTACAAATGGAATACCACGAATAACCTGACTACAGCGAATGACATGGGAACTTCGACAAGCACCACCGAGGCCGGGCTAGACTGCTACACGCCTTATACACGCTACGTTTGGGCGATCAGCGGTTGCGGGATATCGGCTCCCGTCACGCTTACTGCCACGACATTAGTTTATCCTGGATCTCCCGATACCGCCAAAGGAACGCCAAGCCCTACCCAAATCGTCTGGAAATGGAAAACCGTTGCTGGCGCAACCGGGTATAAATGGAATTCAACAAACAACTATGCAACAGCAACAAATATAGATAATGTAGTGACCTATACCCAGACGGGACTGACAGGTGCCACCAAATACAACGCCTATGTATGGGCCGTAACAAATTGCGGGTACAGTCAATATCCGGCAACTCTGACAGAAATAACTCCCGCCGGTCCATGCGACCCGGCAATAGTAAATTATGAAGGAGTAACCTACCATACCCTCCAGATCGGCGCCAAGTGCTGGATGAAGGAAAACCTTAACATTGGCACCAGAATCAATGGGAATACAGATATGGCAAACAATAGTGTAATTGAGAAATACTGCTATAATGATAAAGAAGACAGCTGTTCAATATACGGGGGACTTTACCAATGGAATGAAGCGATGCAGTGGGTAACCACCGATGGTGCGCAGGGGATCTGTCCCTCAGGATGGCACATCCCAACGAAAACAGAATCAGATGCCTTGCTTGTTCTCGTGGGCAACTTGAGAACCGGAAAACAAGGCAAAGTCCTGAAGGAGGTCGGATTCGTTCACTGGGAACCTTTTTCAACATATTTTGGCACAGATGACATTGGTTTCACTGCAATGGGCAGCGGGCAAAGAGGTTTGTATACCAGCAGCGGATTTACCACTTGCAGGCAATTCGCTCATTGGTGGAATTCAACACAAAATGGTACTTATGGTTGGATGTTTTTACTTAACTATAGTTACGATGGCTCCACAGCTAATTCTAGTTATCAAAAGACTTATGGATTTTCGGTAAGGTGTGTTAAAAATTAGGGTGCGCAATAAGCGCGACCTGGGCTGAGCGAAGTCGAAGTAAGCAGCGAATGGAGCACACCACTTAACGCCAGGCGCAGAACTATAGGAATGATGAAAGAAAGACGAATTAAATGACAAACACAAAGATTTATGGTACCGGTTGACAGTAGTAAATGTCTATCGAAAATGCTTGAAAATCATTACCATAGCGAATAAACTACCCTTCAGTGCTTCTCTTTAACGGGAGCGGCATTGATCGGACAGGGAGTGAGGGAGGACTTTCACCTCTCGGGCGAGTAAACAGGAGTTGAATACGAGAGAAACAAATGGAATGAGGTGAAATGAAATCTTATTAACAATCAAAGAGATGAACAATAAACTATATTTCGGGCAGCGGGTGATTCACATAACAATGAACGAACTGATTTTTTTAATTCTTCTGATTCTGCCAGCAATAGGATCTTTTGCCCAAAACGCCGGCATCAACGCCGACGACTCGGCCCCGGATCCAAAAACGATGCTGGATGTGAAATCGACTGACCAAGGACTGCTGATCCCCCGCATGACCCTGACCCAGCGCGATGCGATCGTGAATCCTCCCGTCGGACTGATGGTGTTTTGCACCGACAACGGCATAGATGGCGCCCTTTCAATCTACTCCAATACCCAATCAATCAATCAATCAATACCTAAGCAACCATGAAAAACATCATCCTTTCAATTCTTAGTGTCCTGCTATCCGTAATGGCCGGTTTTTCGCAAAATGTTGGCATCAACGCCGACGGTTCGGCTCCCGATAATTCGGCGATGCTTGATGTCAAATCCACCAGTAAAGGTTTCCTTCCGCCCAGAATGACCATGACAGAGCGGGATGCCATAAGCAGTCCGATCAATGGCCTGATCGTTTTTTGTACAGATTACGGAACCTCCGGGTCTTTATTCCTCTATTCCGGCGGTAATTGGGCGCCCATTGGCGCCAGCGCTGTATCAGCCCCGGTTGCGGGAACCCATGTACCGGCAACAACCCAGATCACCTGGAACTGGAATCCCGTGGCCGGCGCCACCGGATATAAGTGGAATACCACCAACAACGTTGCCTCGGCAACCGACGTGGGAACGAGTACCTCCACCACGCAAACAGGACTCACCGGGCACACTACCTATACCCTGTACGTATGGGCCTATAGTAGTTCCGGGGTCTCCATGCCAACTACCCTGAGGCAGTCGACACTGTATATTGGCATGCCCTATCAGGGAGGGAGGATCTTCTATATTTATCCCAACGGGCAGCATGGATTAATCGCAGCGGTTCATGACCAGGTTGCGTATATACAATGGTATCAAACGAATATTACCGTCGCCACTGACACTGCTATTGGAACGGGGCAGGCCAACACCACTAAAATTTTAACAGCAACCGGTACCTGGGGAAAACTTTATCCCGCCGGCTATTGCGATAATTATGAAGTAACGGAAGGTGGTGTCATTTATGATGACTGGTTTTTACCATCCAAAGCTGAGCTTAGAATGCTTGACGCGGTTAAATATGTGGTTGGCGGATTTATAGAATCACTTTATCCAGATCAAATTGGCCAGCACCCATGGAAGTATTGGAGTTCCTCCCAATCATCTACAAATAACGCGTTTTGCTCATGGCCGGGCTATGGAGGTATTTATGAGGTTCCCAAAAACTATTATCTATTTGTGCGTGCTGTCCGGGCTTTTTAATGTACCATCTACCTTTATAAATTCTAATTACACATGAAAAACATCATCCTTTCAATTCTTTTTTTCCTGGGATCCGGTATGCTCGGTTTTTCCCAGAATGTAGGCATCAACGCCGACGGCTCGGCTCCTTCCGATGCAGCCATGCTCGATGTGAAGTCAACCAACAGGGGCTTTCTTTTACCGAGGATGACCATGACACAAAGAGATGCCATCGCCAATCCGGACGAAGGCCTGATGGTTTACTGCACCAACTGCGGTTCGAACGGTGCACTGTCAGTCTATTCCGGTTCTCAATGGAAAACCTT
>CAISJJ010000314.1 GCA_903885595.1 uncultured Bacteroidales bacterium | reverse complement strand
TGTAGTCGCAGCCTTCATTTATTTGTGCCTTTGCAAATTCCCGGGCTACGATCATACATTTATCCATGATCAGATTTGAGTAATCAGGATCACACATCAGATTCATGAGCATTTCACTTACTCCAGCCAAATCACATGCTTCAGCCAACGGACCTTCAATCCATCCTCCCACCGGGACGGTTCCTTTCAACAGTTTCTGATAATATGCAGCTCCTGAAATCCTGTCGCGTGTTCGTTCACAATGATAAATGTCAGGAATTGATAAACTTCTTGCATCATCTTCATTTTGGATCACGTTGTTCAAACATTTTGGAACCCCTTCGGGTATAAATTCAATACGGGCTCCAAAAGCTGATGTTTCACGGTAAGGATCACTGATCAGGCTTACCGTATCAAGATCGAAGTATTCCATACAGCGTATGTTGGACTCAACCAGTACTTTGTAATCAGAAGCAAGTTTGCCATAAGTAGTGTTATTAAACCGGGCGGCATAGTGCATCAGTATGGGTTTGAATAACACCATTGAATGGAGGTCACCTGAAAGTAATTTATCGAATTGCTGTTTTTTGTTCATGGTCTTCAATTATCAGGGTATAAGTATGAGCATGATTACACATTGCGTTTTAAGCTGCGATAAAGGCATTGGGAAGAATCGCACACTTCGCAGGTATATTCTTTGTGGCGAATCTCAGGTCCGATTCCTATAAATCCGCTGATTGACTTTGTGGGTTGCATGAGGCATGAATCAGAAAGCGAAATGCCGCAGAATCCGGGCGGTAGTAAGCCGAATAGTTTTTTTTGTTCAGCAACATTCCATCCGCAATATCCGGGGCTGTAACGGTTCGAAATCCCTGAACCTGTTCCGGCCATTTCAATCTTTAAATTTTTTTGAACCTGTTCCATGGCATTCTCAACAGCAAGGCTTCCATATATATCATAAATATAGCCATGCAACATTTCATTATTTTTCATCAGTGCACGTGATTTCTCAAACACCGCATCCCCGATTGTACATGCAAAAACAGCAATTTTTTCACTTGCCTTAAGCTGGTGGAAAATATTTTTTTTAATACTGAACGGAATTCTGTTAACAATGATCTGTTTTAACCTTGTATCCATTTCAACGTCTTCGGCAATCATATAGCCTCCGCTAACCTTTAAAAGTTCAGGCCCATTCATGAACACATCGTCAGTATATTCATCAACCAATGCCTTTACTTCGTCAGATACGCCAAGTACTGCATAAATATCAGCCCGGTTTATTCCGACAGATTGGCTGGAAATATTGAATTGCTTTAAATGCATACGATTTTATAATTCCCTTGGAGTTTTACCCTGGCGCCAGTGATCTTCAATCATTTCGAGTGATTTCCCTTTAGTTTCGGGAATGTAAAAGTAGCCCCAAATCAAGCCTGCAATCCCAACGAGGGCATACAACCAGAATGCGCCCGCCGGGTTCCCCAGGTTTTCGTTGTTTACCGTAATGTCAGATCCTTGCATTGTAAGCCCTTTCACAATTTTAAAAAAAGTGAAAGCTACCACTCCATTGAACAACCAGTTTGAGAATGATCCAATGCTGGCGCCGATACCGCGTACTTTTAACGGGAAAACTTCTGAAATTATAACCCAACCTAAAGGTCCAAGGCTTACAGCGAAAAAAGCAATGTAAATCCAAACCAAGGCAACCGTTATTTGTTTTACCGAATCGCCCAGTGATGATTGCAATGCAAAGCACATCCCCAGAGCGATAAGTGAAACCACCATGCCACTT
>CAISJJ010000313.1 GCA_903885595.1 uncultured Bacteroidales bacterium | reverse complement strand
ACAATAGAACGAAAGTGGTTTTGATGGTAATTTATCTGGAATGATACCTGTCATAGATCTTTTCGCTGGCCCTGGAGGACTCGGTGAAGGCTTTTCCACATATCAAATAGGAGAGAAGTGTCCTTTTAGAGTTAAACTCTCCATTGAAATGGATCTCCTCGCCCACAAAACCTTAAGCTTGCGGGCATTTTATCGCCATTTTATACACTCTGGAGTACCAGTTCCGCCTGAATATTACCTCTACATGGCCGGTAAAACAGGACGGGGCGATTTGTTCGAAAAATATCCGGAAGCCGCAAACCAAGCCGAAAACGAAGCAATCTGTGCCGAGCTTGGTGGAGATAAATGGCCGGATAACTTTTTCGATCACAAGATAACCGATGCTTTAATCTCCCGAAAACAATGGTTGCTCATTGGTGGTCCTCCCTGCCAGGCATATTCCTTGGTCGGACGTTCACGCATGTTGGGTGCATTAAAAGATAAAGATGGTTGTCTTGTAGACGAGGGGCGGCAGTTTTTCGAAGATCATAGGCATAAATTATATGAGCAATATCTACGAATAATTGCCAAGCATTGGCCTCCCGTGTTTGTCATGGAAAATGTAAAGGGTATTCTATCATCTAAATTAAATGGAGGCTTCATTTTTCCGGCCATCCTCAAAGACCTCCGAAATCCCTCCCAAATTGCTGGAAATAATCAATCGCAGGAACATCATACTTATAAAACTGTCTCATTTGTGACCGGTAGAGAACCAGAAAAAAACAACAACGAATTCCTTATTAGAGCAGAGGAATATGGTATTCCACAAGCACGACATAGAGTAATAATTTTAGGAATCAGGGATGACATACATTCGAAAATTAACGATAGCATCTTATCTCTTCAAAAATGCGGCGTGGAAATCACGGTCTCTGATATCATCGGGGGCCTACCCGCAATTCGAAGTGAAATTTCAAGGAGAAACGTAACTAATGCGGACGGGTGGAAAGATTATCTTGAATCTGTTCGCTCCCAAAGCTGGTTTAATATATTGGATTCGGATGTCAGGCAAATTATTGATCAATCAATCCAGAAGCGCAGAAAGATAACCCTAAAGATGGCGTCTCGCGATAAAGGACGAGATTTGCCACAAAGTTTCCGGCAATGGTATCATGATGATAATTTAATTAATTTATCTCATCACGAAGCCAGGAAACATATGTCAAGCGATTTATACCGTTACTTATTCGTCTCAGCTTATGGCATAGCCAGAAACAATTCGCCGCGTCTTAAAGATTTTCCAGAAGAACTCTTACCAAATCACCAAAATGCGAAACCTGGTGGTGAGTTACAAAATTTTGCCGATCGTTTTAAAGTGCAGCTATGGCACAAACCTGCTTCGACAATCACCTCTCATATATCCAAAGATGGACACTATTTTATTCATCCTGATCCCGTCCAATGCCGAAGCCTTACAGTCCGGGAAGCGGCCCGACTACAAACTTTTCCGGATAATTACTATTTTGAAGGTAATAAAACCCAGCAATATCATCAGGTAGGTAATGCGGTTCCACCATTGCTGGCAAGACAACTTGCGGCGATCGTCTATGAAATTTTCTTGGGAATAGCGTAACATGAATTCGGTTACGCATTTTGGCACACGTTGTTTTCATTGTTATGCCTTTATATTCGAAACAAATAAATCATCGATTTTTATTCCGTTTTCGTCCAGCATTTTTGCTTCGTAGAAAAAATCATAAAGATCGGCTCCTGATATCAACCTGACGGGATAATTATCCATAATTACTTCTTTTTGTGCATCTACTGTAAAATAACTAGTTGTAAAGAACAGGCCGTATTCTCCACGACTTAACCGAGCAACCAATCTTGATACATCCTTTGGACCTATTCCGGATTTATGCCGTTTGACCTCGCCTTTAAAGCCAATTGGATAACTAAAGGGCACTGGAAGTATAAATTCCCCTTCCATATCAAACCCGCCATCTCTTACATTCCTGGTTCGTAGGACTTTATGCACGATTGTGTTATAGGACTCCAACAAATGGCATATTATCTTTTCAAATTCAAAAGGATCAACCAGTTCTAATCTATCTAGCAATGATTGGCCCGGGCTTGACGGGTCAGGTTGTTGTTGTTCCTTCTTTCTTATTTTGGTATTCCAAGCTGTTAATCTTTCCTTGAACCCCGTCCTTATATATTGTCTCCAAGCAGGAGGGACCAACACATCATCTGGCGCCGAATTTCTATTTCTGGCTCTCTGACAAAGCCATTCGGGATCAAGTTCCTCAGCATTGAGTATTGCTAATTTGAATCTGTAATTCACTACTCTATTGCCATTATCAATAAACCAGGTTTTGTCCATACCCTCTAGAACACACAGGCCTTTAAATGTCACAGTTCCAGGTTTTTCTTTAATAAAATACAAAATTGGTGGATGTTTATCTCGATTGCCCTCCAAAACATTTTCATAAATGTTTCTTAAAATAAAATTTCCTGGCCATTGATCTACATTCTTAGCGGGTTCATATTTGGCATCACCCCAATAAAGAATAGTGCCGGTAGTGTAGTCTATAGAATCTTCCCAAGGATTATGAAAAATATGGCCATATTGAGTAGTGATCAAGAGCAGTGCGGCGGGTATTAAACTTTTGTCTTTTCGATTTCCCACACCAGAACTAAGTGTTCTAATGCCGCCCGCATTTTTTATACCCCAGTTTTGATTTCTATCCAAACTTAGAGTGGACGCAAATTGATCGTCTGTTGAATATCCGTCATTTCGGTTCTTTACACCAGAATCTATATATGTCTGATCAATTTTCCAAATCATTTAAGTTTAATCGCCCTTTAATTGTCTGATCAAATTAAGTAAAGTTTCTTTTTGCCGTTGATTCCTTAATTCGCACTCAAAGATAGCAATTACCTTCCACCCCAGTTTTGTGAGGCTTGTTAAGTTTTGATTGTCGTTAATCCTATTTCTATTGATTTTATCGATCCACCATTTCGTACGTGTTTTCGGTATTACAAAATACTTGCAGCCATCATGCCCATGCCAGAAACAACCATGAACGAAAATGACAGCCTTGTATTTTGGGAATACCAAATCCGGAGTACCAGGTAACAATTTATCGTGAAGTTTATATCGAAAACCCTGAGAGAAAAGAAATTTTCTAACCAGAAATTCAGGCTTGGTGTCCCTACTCCTAATTCGAGACATGTTGTAACTTCTGGTTTTTTTGTCATGCACATCGGCCATTAAATAACTCTTTCAAAAAAGATATTGATTCTTTTCTAATATGACAGTTCTTCGGAAGACTTTTTTAATTCCAGTCAAAGTACACAATGCTGACCTAATTGAGCAAATTCAACATTTCTTTAAGTTTATTCAGATGTCTTAGTATTTAGTTTGTACCGTCTCCTTCTTTTAATTTCAAGGAAAAAACGGCAACTTTATTATTTTCTAATTGGTGAGTGCCAAGACATCGTGCACACTTTTTTGTGCCAAGACATCGTGCACTCACTAATTCTAGCGCAATTTGTAATCCAGTTCATCTATCTGTTTCGCGTCCAAAAATAGTTTCAATTT
>CAISJJ010000312.1 GCA_903885595.1 uncultured Bacteroidales bacterium | reverse complement strand
GCATGAAAGTTGAAGATCCAAACGATCCGACCAAAAGTGTTGAAACAGAAGATGTAACAACAACGGCAAATGGCTGGGAGACCCTGGTGTTCAACTTTGCAAACCAGGCTCCGGGAACAGCCGGGATCAATTTCGGTTATACCTACCAGAAACTATCGGTATTCTTCAACTTCGGGGTTACCGGCACTGTGGCAGGTACAAAAACTTACTTCTGTGATGATATAGTTTTCGGGTTCCAGGTTTCTGCTGGCTCTGACTTAAGTGACGAAATGAAACTAAGCTTGACAGAAGAAGGCATTCGTATCTTTTCAAATACAATGACAGAGGTTGATCATGTAAGTATTTTTGATATTACGGGAAAAAATATCTATTTCTCCAACGAGAAAGTTAGTGTAAATAAACTAATCCCATTAGTACTTCATTCCGGATCTTTTTATTTGGTTAGAATAAAAGCCAACAATCAAATTGTGACATTTAAACGGCTTTTAATGAATTAAACAAAAAGAACGCAAAGTGATCAACTATTCTTACCAATAAATGACGATCTCCGGACAAGGTCTTGCAGACCATGTTCGGGGATCTTTGTTTATTTGTTCTGAATGGTGAGTTGTTTCATCTGAATTAATAAATTGTGAACCTCCTCACATCTGCTTCGGTGATTGTGTTGTCGCAAAGGATTGCAAGGCGTTCAATCACGTTCTTCAGTTCGCGTATATTCCCGGTCCATGGCATTGTCTTCAGTTCATTCATAGCTTCAGTTGTGATCTCCATCTTTGCTTTTCCCATGCACAGGCAATATTCAGCAATAAAATGATCGGTCAGAAGAGGGATATCTTCTGACCGCTTAGTAAGAGGCGGCACATCAATCAAAATGACACTGAGGCGATGATAAAGATCTTCACGAAAAGTTTTGTTCCGGATCTCCTCCCGGATATTTTTATTGGTTGCGGCAATTACCCGGACATCCACCGGAATTTCTTTTTCACCCCCAACCCGGGTAATTTTATTTTCCTGGAGCGCCCGAAGAACCTTTGATTGGGCTGAGAGGCTCATATCTCCGATCTCGTCCAGAAAGAGCGTCCCTCCATTGGCTTGTTCGAAATCGCCCTTGTGTTGTTTGATCGCTGAGGTAAACGATCCCTTTTCATGTCCAAAAAGGTTGCTTTCGATCAGTTCGGCCGGGATGGCAGCACAGTTAACTTCGATGAATGGTCCGGCAGACCTGTTGCTTAATGCATGAAGGTGACGGGCCACCAACTCCTTCCCTGTTCCATTGTCACCGGTTATCATCACTCGTGCTTCGGTGGGAGCAACTTTGGCAATCATGGTGCGAATCTGCTGCATAACCTCCGATGCACCAATCATTTCATAATTTGCCCCGATCTTTCGTTTCAGCAAACGTGTTTCGTCAATAAGACTGGTCCTGTCACGTGCGTTTCTCAAGGTTATCAATAAACGGTTAAGATCAAGCGGTTTCGCAATGTAATCATAGGCCCCTTTCTTTATTGCTTCAACTGCAGTTTCAATTGTCCCATGTCCCGAAATCATGATGACCGGTGTATCGGTAATTTCAAAAATCCGCGTAAGCACCTCAATACCATCCATGTTGGGCATCTTGATGTCGCACAGGATGGCGTCGTATTTATGCTCGTTAACAAGTTTCAATCCAGTGGCCCCATCTGCGGCATCATCTACAATATATTTCTCATATTCCAAAATCTCCCTGAGGGTATTCCGGATGCTTTTTTCGTCATCGATAACAAGAATTCTACTCATAATCTGATAATTATAATTTATGACTGGTAATAAAAATCGTCAAGTAACTGGCAGCTTGCAGGTAGCCGTCATCTCCTCCGCTCCAAAGATATTGAGGTAAAAAATCAAAAGTATGAAATATCCATGATAATCCAAACAGGGATGATATCGACCAGTGCATAAAAGAAATCCCACCTTAAAGCGACAGCCTGAAATTGAAAAAATTGAAAGGTTAAAAGTTTAGTACTTTTGTACATCATGATGAAGAATGGAATAAGCCACCTTATGCACAAAATAGCAGTTGCCTGCAATTTACGAATCTCCTTGCAGCTCGTTTTTTTCTTCGCCGGCATTTTCATCAGCAATTTCGTTTTCTCTCAACCAAATAACCCAGGTACAGAAATTATTCCTGAGAATTGCGGTAAAAACCAGAATAGCATTTCTAAGATCTTAAATCCGGGATTCGCCCCCCAACTAAAGTTCCCTTGGGTCGGCGGAATGAATTCCTGCCAGTTTTGTTCCATCGATCTCAACCTCGACGGGATCAATGATCTCCTGGTTTTTGACAGACACGGCAACCGGAAATTGACCTTTTTAAATCATGGAACACCCCACACCATTGATTATGCGCTTGCCCCGGCATTCTCAGAAAAAATTCCCGAGTTGCATGACTGGGTGATTACTGCCGATTACAATTGTGATGGAAAGCTTGATCTTTTCACTTACGGCTATGGTGGAGTGCGGGTTTTCAAAAATGTATCAGAGACCAAACTGGAATTTAAACTGGTTACAAATCTTCTTGAATCATTTTATTATTCAGGTTATGTTGGAATACTAGTGACCAGTGTGGACTATCCAGCCCTTGCCGACATTGATGGTGATGGCGACCTGGATTTATTAACTTTCTTCGGGCTGGGATCTTATGTTGAATATCACAAGAACCTGTCTATGGAAAAATTCGGGAACTGCGATAGTCTCGATTTTAAGCTCACCGATCCTTGCTGGGGAAAATTCAAGGAGAGCGAAGGAGGGAATAAAATTACATTGAATGCACCATGCCATTATGAAGAAACAGATTTGGGATCTACAGATCGTATTTCTAAAACCGTAAATCCAAATTCCCGTCATACCGGATCCACGATGTTGGCCACAGATATCAACAACGACGGGCTGAAGGACCTGATACTCGGGGATATTGATTATCCCGGTTTGATTGCAATATATAACGGAGGCACCATTGACTCAGCTTTCATCGTTGACCAGGACACTGTTTTTCCTGCCGGCTCAGAGGCAGTTAAACTCTTTTCCTTTCCGATGGGTTCACTCCTTGACATGGATAACGACGGACTCGAAGATCTGGTGGTATCTCCTTTTGATCCAAGTCTTTATACCTCTGAAAATTTCAATTGTGCCTGGTTTTACAAAAACACCGGTACCACCGGAGAGCCACATTTTGAATTCCAGACAAACCGGTTTTTCAGGAGCGAGATGATGGATTTCGGGTCATCCTCCCATCCAGTACTCTATGATTTCAATGTGGACGGCCTGCCGGATTTATTCATTGGTAATGAAGGCTATTACGACTCCTCCTATTACCATAACACCATCCTGCATTCGGTGTATACTTCGAAAATTGCCTATTTCATAAATACCGGAACTATAGCAGCTCCTGTTTTCAAATATATAACCGATGATCTTGCCGGTATTTCATCCCTGCACCTAAGGGGTTCCTATCCAACTTTTGGTGATCTGGATGAGGATGGACTTCCCGATCTCCTGATCGGGAATAGCGATGGCACCTTGATTTTTTTCCATAATACTGCAACCGGAACTGTTATTCCAGAGTTTGACACTCCTGTCATAAACTGGCAGGGAATTAATGTTGGAAACAACAGCGCCCCCCAACTGTTCGATCTTAATAAAGATGGCAAGTCAGAACTGGTTATTGGCGAAAAGAAAGGCAATCTTAATTATTATGTTAACAACGGATCTAATGGAAATCCTTTGTTTGAGCAGGTTACCGATAGCCTTGGAAAGATAAATGTGACCAACTATAACCTCTCATATGACGGGTACAGCACCCCTTGTTTTTTCAGACTAACCGACGGAACAACCTTCCTTCTGTGTGGTTCAAATGAAGGACGGGTCCATCTTTATGAAAATATTGATAACAACCTGAGCGGGACATTCACACACTCCGACAGTCTGTTTGAATGGCTGTCAGCCACTCCGGCTGATACACTTTTTGGCTGGCAAACATCACCGGCTATAGCCCCGCTAAGTGATCCAACCCTACTGGATATGGTCATTGGAAATTTCTCCGGCGGATTAAATTATATCACCAAGCGATCGCCTGCAGAAATAATCCCCGGAATTAAAGAGGCTGAGGAACAAAACACAACAATACTCCAGGTTTTTCCTAACCCGGCTGACCAGGCTGTTACTATACGATCTCTGAGATCCATTAACCCTGCAACCTCAACAACCACAAACAGGAACAATCTTTCCAACATTTTTATTTACAATCTTTTTGCTCAAAAAATCCAGGAAATTCCCTTTACCGGATCGGTAACCATATCCACCACAAATCTCCCCCCAGGAATTTACCTCATCCGTTACGCGAATATTACCGCAAAGATGATAATAAATCATCCATAACGACCACGCTACTTTCCGTTCATTTTTTGTTTTGCATCATGAACTGACTTGTCTTGGAACTGAGAGATTGGTCGGTCCAGGAACTTACCACGGAATCTTTATGTCAGGTACTGCCCTTAATATCAACCATCCCAAATAAAACACTGCGCGATTTTTCCTCCTTCCTCAGACCTTTCTTTTAAAAAAGTTATTAACAGTGGTACAAAGTGGGGAAAAGTGGGAAATTTTTCTATATATTTACCGTCGAAAAAAAGCATAGGTGTCCACAACGAATTTAATCGGCGAATATGAATGCAGGCTTGATGAGAAAAGCCGCATCATGCTTCCTGCTGCGTTGAAAAAACAGATCAGTACGGAGGCCCAGGATAAGTTCGTCATCAACAGAGGGTTTGAAGGCTGCCTTGTTTTGTATCCCTCGAATGTTTGGAAAGAAACTACCGATAACATCAACAAGTTGAACCTGTTCGTTCGGGATAACCGCCGCTTTGTCAGGTTTTTTTATAACGGAGCTACTGAAATCTCACTTGACAACCAAAATCGTCTGTTGATGCCAAAGTCTTTGCTGGGCTTTGCTGCCATTGATAAGGAGGTGATTTTGTTTGCCTATTCTGACCGGATTGAGGTTTGGAATAAAACAACCTACCAGCAATTATTGTCGAAGGAGCCTGAGGATTTTGCCATACTGGCCGAAAAGGTGATGGGAAAACAGGATAAAAGTGACGCCATAGATGATATACCATAAGAGTGTCCTTCTGCGTGAAAGCATTGCAGCCTTAGCCATAAGGCCGGGCGGCATCTACGTTGATGCAACATACGGTGGCGGGGGACATGCGAAGGCCATCCTTGATCAACTCACAGAAGGAAGGATCATTGCTTTTGACCAGGATGAGGAGGCCATTACAAACCGTATCGAGGATCCCCGGTTGGTGATGGTAAACAGTAATTTCCGGTTCCTCCGCAATTTCCTCAAGTTGCATCATGCCTCACCTGTTGATGGGATTTTAGCTGACCTCGGCATCTCATCACACCAGATTGATCAAGCTGATCGTGGGTTTTCAACCCGGTTCGACGGGATTCTCGATATGCGAATGGACCAGAAAAAAAAACTTACTGCCAGGGATATCGTGAACAACTACAGTGAGGAGAATCTGAGTAACCTGTTCTTTTCATATGGCGAACTAAGAAATGCCAGGAAACTGGCAGGGCGGATTACCGAAGCACGGAAACAGCGGGCAATAGAAACGACTGCTGAACTTAAAATGATTGTAAATACCTGCGCCGAACGTGGCAAAGAGTTTAAATACCAGGCCCAGGTTTTCCAGGCCTTGCGGATTGAAGTCAATCAGGAGATGGACGCTTTGCGTGAATTCCTGAAACAGGCAACGAATGCGTTAAAGCCAGGCGCCAGGATGGTTGTCATTTCCTATCATTCTCTTGAGGATAAACTGGTAAAAAACTACTTCCGCTCCGGGAACTTTGTCGGGTCAGTCGAAAAAGATTTTTACGGGAATGTGCTTAGTCCACTGAAAGTGATTACACGAAAGGCCATTATCCCAGCAGCAGAGGAAATTGAAGCAAACAGCCGTGCCCGCAGCGCAAAAATGCGGGTTGCTGAAAAACTATGATCGTGAAGAAAACTTACACCAGCCGCAAAGTAGTCAAGGAGTTTTTGGGAGGGGATTATCTTTCCAAGGAGGGAGTGGCCGGCAACCTGAGCTATATCCTGTTTGTTGCATTGCTGGCCATGATCTATATCGGGAACACTTACTACACCGAAAAAAAATTAAAAGACATTGAGCTGACAAAAGCCGAACTGAAAGAATTACACTATAAATACATAAACACCAAATCGATCCTGATGTTCCAGGGTCGTCAGTCAGAAATTCTGAAACGTGCTATGAAATATGGTTTGCAGGAAACAACGTTACCACCATATAAAATCCTCTATTCTGCCGGGGAATTGAATCCCAATCAGCAATAGCTAAATGAGAGACATTAAAAAAGACATATTGGTTCGTGTTTACATGGTGTACATGCTTGTACTGCTTTTCGGACTGTTCATCATTGCCCGGGTTGTGATGATCCAGCAGTTTGAAAAGAAAGAATTTTTAGAAATGGCTAAAAAACAGGAGATTCACCTGTTTGAAATGGAGGCTGTACGTGGAAACATCCTCGCTGATGATGGCAGTTTGCTGGCTGTATCCGTGCCAAAATTTGAAATTCGTATGGATGTTATGACCGATTCAATAACCGATGAAACATTCAGAAAAAATATTGATTCATTGTCGATCAGCCTGTCTATGCTGTTTACCGAAAAAACAGCTGCCGATTATAAAGATTTATTATGGGAAGGAAGAAGAAACAAGAGCCGTTATTTACTGATTCACAGAGATGTAACTTATCCTGATCTGAATAAACTGAGAAAGTTTCCCATTTTTAAACGAGGCAAATTCCAAGGGGGGCTGATCGTAATACCACTATTTGAGCGTGAACTCCCCTATAAATCACTGGCAAGGCGTATTATAGGATATGAAAGCGGTGAAGGAGCAAATAAAGTATATGTAGGGCTGGAAGGTTCGTTTACCGAAAATCTTCAGGGGGTTAACGGTCAACGGCTTATGCGACGCGCCGGCGGACAGGCGTGGATGCCTGTGGATCCGGAAAACCAGGTGGAGCCTCAAAACGGTGATGATATTGTCACAACATTGGATGTAAACCTGCAGGATCTTGCCGAATCCTCCCTGCGAAAGGAACTCATTGCCGACAGTGCTGACCATGGCTGTGTGATCCTGATGGAGGTCAAAACAGGTTATATCCGCGCAATGGCCAACCTTGGCAGGACCAAAAAGGGAACCTACGAAGAAATTTTCAATTATGCCATAGGTGAAAGTCAGGAAACCGGATCTGTTTTCAAACTGGCATCTTTCCTGGTCGCTCTTGATGATAATAAAATTGACCTCAACACACCCATAAACTGCCTAGGAGGGATCACAACTTATTCTGGCCGAAAGATGGAGGACTCGCATCAGGGCCTAGGTATCATTTCTGCATTACAGGTATTCGAAAAATCGTCGAATGTAGGAACCTCCAGGATGGTCTATAACGCCTATTCTGCCCAACCACAAAAGTTCATTGACGGGCTGTACCGCATTGGGATTAACCGTCCCCTTGGTTTACAAATTGCGGGAGAAGGCAAACCTTATATTAAAAATACCAAAAGCAAATACTGGTCGGGGCTTTCGCTTCCCTGGATATCGATTGGATATGAAATAAAACTGGCTCCGATCCATCTGGTTACACTTTACAATGCGGTGGCAAATAACGGAGTTATGGTGAAACCGCTTTTTGTAAGGGAAATCAGGCGAAACGGGCGGCTGGTTAAGCGTTTCACCCCGGTCGTAATCAATCCACAGATCGTTTCTCCGTCTGCAATTCAAAAAGCAAAACTGATGCTTGAAGGCGTGGTTGAAGAGGGAACCGGTGCTTCAATTAAATCTCCCAACTATAAAATTGCCGGCAAGACTGGTACAGCTCAGATTGCAGCCGACAATAGAGGTTATCGTCAGGGAACCAAACAGGTTCAGTATAAAGGATCATTTGTGGGGTACTTTCCTGCCGACAACCCCAGATATTCATGCATTGTGGTGATTGTTAACCCAAGGAAAGGAAAATATTATGGCGGAGCCGTAGCAGCCCCGGTATTTCGTGAATTATCAGATAAACTCTATGCCATCCGTCCTGACATAATAATACCATTGCCAACCGACACATCGCCTTCTCACTTACCTTTTGCACATGCCGGGCAGATGAAAGACCTGACAATGGTTTTTACCTCACTTGGAATGAAAGCACGCCCCGAAAACGCAAACTCGGCCTGGGCTCGCCCTGAAATGGCCGGTGATGTGATCGTTCTCTCTTCTGCTTTTATCAGCAAGGGAACTATGCCCAACGTTTGCGGCATGGGTCTGAAAGATGCACTCTATTTGCTTGAAAACCAGGGATTGAATGTGCTCGTGAATGGCAAAGGCACCGTTGTAAAGCAATCTATCGCACCGGGGTTCCTTATTAACAAAGGAATGCCCGTTGTAATTGAGCTTCAGTTGAAACAAGACAGACCTCAAGCCAAGGCATGATGACACTTCGCGAGATCTTCGGCCATACCCCAATTCTTGGTGTTTCAGGTAATACCGACATCCCGGTTGTTGGCTTGCAGTTCGATTCGCGCAAGGTTAAACCGGGAGATACCTTTTTTGCAGTCAGGGGCACAACCTCCGACGGGCACACCTTTATAGATATGGCACTGGAAAGGGGCGCAGTTTCAATTGTTTGCGAACAATTCCCTCAATCATTAATGACTGGCATTACTTATATCGTAACTGAAAGGAGTAGCCAGGCCCTGGGTATCATGGCCTCCGAATTTTATGGAAATCCTTCCGAAAAACTGAAACTTATAGGTGTAACCGGGACCAATGGAAAAACGACCACGGTAACCCTTCTTCATCGACTCTTTATTCAGCTTGGTTATGGCACAGGGCTTATATCGACCATTAAGAACTACATCAACAATGCATCGTTTCCATCCACCCATACCACACCTGATCCACTACAAATCAATGAATTGCTGGCTTTCATGGTGAAACAAGGTTGCGAATACTGCTTCATGGAGGTTTCATCCCATGCCGTGGATCAACAGCGGATTGCGGGACTTACCTTCCAGGGAGGGATATTTACAAATCTCACACACGATCACCTTGATTACCATAAAACCTTCGATGCCTATTTACAGGCAAAAAAAACATTCTTTGACAGCCTGCATGGTGATGCATTCGCGCTTATCAATAAAGATGATAAGAACGGCAGCGTGATGCTCCAGAACACCAATGCTGCAAAGTTTTCCTGCAGCCTGATGGGAATGGCCGATTTCCGGTGCAGGATCATTGAAAACGAGTTCCAGGGATTGCATCTCAATATTGATGGCGTTGAAGCATGGTTCAAACTAATTGGAAATTTCAATGCCTACAATATTCTTACAAGTTATGCAACGGCAATGTTACTTGGCCAGGACAAAACCGAGGTGCTCACTCTGTTAAGCCAGATGGAACCCGTTGACGGGCGATTCAATTATGTGCGATCAAAAGACAAGATAACAGCCATTGTTGACTATGCCCACACACCAGATGCCCTGAAAAATGTACTTGAAACCATCAACGATATCCGGTCGCACAGCGAACAACTCATTACCGTTGTCGGGGCAGGCGGAAACCGTGATACATCGAAAAGACCCATCATGGCCCGGATCGCATGCAACCTGAGTGACCGGGTGATCCTTACATCTGATAACCCACGGTTTGAAAATCCGGAAGCAATTCTGGCCGACATGCGTGGAGGAGTGGAAATGAATCTTGCAAAAAAGGTACTGGTCATTGTCAACCGGCTTGAAGCAATTAAAACCGCCTGTGCCCTGGCAAAATCGGGCGATATAATCCTGGTTGCCGGTAAAGGACATGAAAACTATCAGGAGATCAATGGGTTGAAGCATCATTTTGATGATAAGGAAGTTCTTCGGGAGCTTTTTGAAAATGAAAACATAGTTAAACCATAAGCCTATGTTGTACTATCTTTTTAACTGGTTACATAGTGCATTCAGCTTCCCCGGAGCAGGTGTTTTTCAGTATATTTCGTTCAGGGCTGCAGCTGCGCTGATCACATCCCTTTTCATCTCCCTGATCATTGGGAAGCGGCTTATCAATTTTCTGCGCCGGAAACAAGTCGGGGAAACCATTCGCGATCTTGGACTGGAGGGTCAGAATCTTAAGCAGGGCACTCCAACAATGGGCGGGCTGATTATCCTTGCAGCCATCATTGTTCCAACCCTGCTGTTTGCCAAGCTGCACAACATTTATATCATCATTGTACTTGTCGCAACAGTATGGCTGGGCCTGATCGGGTTTCTTGATGACTATATAAAGGTTTTCAAAAAAGACAAAGCGGGATTACCAGGTAAGCTGAAGATTCTCGGACAAATCGGCCTTGGGCTGATTGTAGGTCTTACCATGTACTTCAGCGACAGCATCGTGATCCGTGAACGAATCAGGCAAACCGCTTATGTCCCCACTACCGATGTTTTTGGTATGGAATCATCATCGGACAAGACTAAAATTTATTCAAAAAAACAGGTCAAATCAACCAAAACCACCATCCCCTTTGTCAAAAATAATGAATTTGATTATAGCTCCCTGGTCTCGTGGATGGGTGATGGAGCGAAGAAATTTACCTGGCTGATTTTTATCCCCATCGTGATCTTTATCATCATTGCCGTTTCAAACGGGGCGAATCTTACCGATGGCCTTGATGGTCTTGCGACAGGATCTTCTGCCATCATTGGACTCACACTTGGGGTATTGGCCTATGTATCGGGCAACATTGTTTTTGCCAACTATCTGAATATCATGTACATTCCTAATACAGGCGAATTGACAATTTATATTTCTGCTTTTATAGGAGCCTGTATCGGGTTCATGTGGTATAATTCTTTTCCGGCCCAGGTTTTTATGGGCGATACCGGGAGCCTGGCCCTGGGAGGCATCATTGCCGTTTTTGCCATTATGATCCGTAAAGAGATCCTCATTCCCATTTTCTGTGGAATTTTCCTGGCCGAAAATCTGTCGGTCGTAATGCAGGTAACGTGGTTTAAATATACGAAACGAAAATATGGCACAGGGCGAAGAATATTCAAAATGTCGCCTTTACATCATCACTTCCAGAAACTCGGATATCACGAATCGAAAATTGTTATACGATTTCTCATCGTAGGCATCATGCTGGCTGTATTAACCATTGTCACACTCAAACTTAGATAATAAACATGACGTTAGAAGCATTAGCTAAACAGGGACACACCACAGTTTACGATTCACTGGTGGCCTCCATCGGTCCAAAGATCCGGGAAATACGAAAAGAATTTATCAAAGACAGCTTTTCCGGATTTCAACAGGTGGAACATCGGCTTGAAACGGTGGCCATCATCCATGGGATGGAATTTATTAACGATTCCAAATCGTCGAACATTAATGCCACCTGGTTTGCCCTGGAAAATATTTCGAGGCCGGTAATTTGGATTGTGGGAGGCGTGGAAAGTGGCAATGATTACGCCATTCTGCGTAATCTCGTCAGACACAATGTGAAGGGAATTGTGTGCCTTGGATTGGATAACAGCAGGATTCATGAGGCTTTTGATGAACTTAATCTGCCGATGGTGGACCTGGTAACCATGGATGAGGCAGTTCAGGCAGCATATTACATGGGAGAAAAAGGCGATGTGATACTTCTATCCCCGGCATGTGCCTCATTCGATTTATTTGAAAACTACGAAGAACGCGGGAAGGCATTCCGCCTGGCCGTTAAAAATTTATAATTCCTTGTTTTCATGCTGAAAGTTGTAAAAGATATCAAGGGAGATAAGGTGATCTGGATAGTGGTGATAATCCTCTGTATTTTCTCACTGCTGGCTGTTTACAGTTCCACCGGGACACTTGCATACCGAAAACAGCATGGAAACACGGAATATTATCTTTTCAAACATTTCATGATCCTTGCCTTCGGGCTGGGGTTGATGTATATAACCCACCTGGTCAAGTACACCTATTATTCAAGAATTTCACAGATTGGCCTGTTCCTGACCATCCCCTTGTTGCTGTTAACCCTGATATCAGGAACAAGCCTGAATGAAGCCAACAGGTGGCTTACCGTACCGATTGTTAATCTCACATTTCAAAGCTCAGATGTGGCCAAGCTGTTTCTGATCATGTACCTTGCACGTGTATTGAGCAAAAAACAAGAATTAGTTCAGGACTTCCGAAAAGGCTTTTTACCCGTAATCATTCCGGTTGTAGTTGTAACGATGCTTATCCTTCCGGCCAATTTTTCTACCGCTGCTATATTATTTGTCACATGTATGGTTTTAATGTTCATTGGCAGAATCAGCATGAAATATATGCTTTCTCTTGTAGGGTTGGGCATTGTCGCCATCATTATGATTTTTACCCTTTCAAAGTCATTTCCAGCCCTGTTTCCCCGTGGAACAACCTGGGTTGCCCGTATTGATCATTTCATCAATAAAGAAGAGGCTGAGCCTGATGCAACCTACCAGGTCGACCAGGCTAAAATCGCTATTGTACAGGGTGGCATCCTGGGTAAATCACCCGGAAAAAGCACACAACGTAATTTTTTGCCTCATCCTTACTCCGATTTTATTTTTGCCATCATCATTGAAGAATACGGGCTGGTAGGTGGCAGCTTTGTGTTGTTGCTTTATCTTATCCTGTTTTTCCGTGTAATCCGAATTGCCAGCCGAAGTCAGGGAAATTTCGGGACATTGCTGAGCATCGGGATCGGGTTCAGCCTGGTTTTCCAGGCTTTCATCAATATGGCGGTGGCTGTGAACCTTTTCCCGGTAACGGGTCAAACACTTCCACTGGTTAGCATGGGCGGAACATCCATCTGGTTTACCTGTATCTCAATAGGTATTATTTTGAGCATAAGCCGTATTACGGAAATAGAGACCAAAGATGGAACAGAGGTTGAGATTCTGCAAGAACCGACACTGAGTATCAAACCCCAAACAGTCACTGCATTATGATACGTGTAATCATAAGCGGAGGAGGTACGGGCGGCCATGTGTTTCCGGCAATTGCCATTGCAAATGCGCTTAAAGCCAGGGTAAAAGAGATCGAAATCCTTTTTATCGGCGCTAAAGGGCGTATGGAGATGGAAAAAGTTCCAGCTGCAGGTTATCGTATTGAAGGACTTACTATCAGCGGGTTTCAGCGCAGATTAACCTTTAAAAACCTTACCTTCCCATTTAAACTTCTTGGAAGCTTGCTGAAGGCCAGGACTATAATTTCAACATTCAAGCCCGATGTGGTCATTGGGGTTGGAGGCTATGCAAGTGGACCAACGTTACGCATTGCCACATCCAGGGGTATTCCGTCCCTCATCCAGGAACAAAATTCATTTCCGGGTGTAACCAATCGTATTCTCGGGAACAGGGTTCTGAAGATTTGTGTTGCCTATGATGGAATGAACAAATATTTTCCGCATGAAAAAATCGTGCTAACCGGGAATCCCATCCGTCAGGAGGTGTTGCAAATCCTAGGAAAAACGGAGGAGGCGCAGCAGCATTTCGGCCTGAATCCCGGCAGGAAAACAATTCTTGTTGTCGGTGGCAGCCTTGGTGCAGGAACCATCAACCAGGCGATTCTGAAGTTTGTAACTGATTTCTTTGATCCGGGTAGTCTCCTGAAAACACCTGGCACCCTTAACCACAACGTTACGGAACTTCAAATCCTATGGCAAACCGGAAAGAGCGATTTCGATAAAATCAACGCCAGTTTCTCCAGGAAAATATCAAGCAACCATAAAGCAGAAAATACAATTCAAAGTCCAAAATCCACAGTCGTAACCCTGGGCAAACCAGAACCCGGCAGCGACAATCTGGTGATCCTTCCTTTCATCGACCGCATGGATCTGGCGTATGCCGCGGCTGACCTGATTGTATCCCGTGCGGGCGCCATTGCAATCTCTGAACTTTGTGTGATCGGGAAGCCGGTAATTCTCGTGCCATCCCCAAACGTGGCTGAAGATCATCAGACGAAAAATGCCCTTTTCCTGGTTAACCGTAATGCCGCGATCCTGGTCAGTGACCATGAAGCAATTGATAAACTTGGCACAACCATCGTAGGGACACTTGCAGATGTCGCCTTACAATCGAAATTGAAAAAGAACATCTCTGAACTGGCAATAACTGATGCTGCATCAAGAATCGCCGATGAAGTGTTAAAACTAAGCAAAGAAAATGAATAAGACGGGATCTGTATATTTTCTCGGTATTGGTGGCATCGGAATGAGCGCCCTGGCAAGATTTTTTGCACTTCAGGGGGTCTCTGTTTCAGGCTATGACCGAACGCCGACCTCCCTGACAGACCAGCTTGAATGCGAGGGTATAAAAATTCATTTCACAGAAGATTTGTCCCTGATTCCCGTAGATCCGGATCTCGTGATTTTCACACCGGCTATTCCCAATAATCACCGGGAACTGTTGTATTTCAGGGAACATGGCATTAGGCTGAAAAAGCGTGCCGAGGTTTTGGGAATGATTTCCAGGCAATTTAAAACAATTGCTGTTGCCGGAACACATGGAAAGACCTCGACCTCGACCATGATTGCACACATACTGCATACAGCAGGGATAAAGAACCTTGCCTTCCTCGGTGGAATTTCGAAAAACTATGGAACGAACTTCCTTTCAGACTTACATGACGAAGATTTTGCCGGTTTACCGGCTCCCCTTTTAACCAGTTCACCGGACCGCCCGTTTTCCATGTCTTCATTGTCTTCATCAGCTGACACCTTCTGCGTTGTTGAAGCTGATGAATATGACCGCTCTTTTCTACAACTTTCACCCTTCATTGCAGTTATAACTTCTGCCGATGCCGACCATCTTGATATCTATGGCAGCCATGATGACCTGTTAAAGACCTTCACGGAATTCACCGCCGGTATTTCCGCGGGAGGCTCCCTGGTTCTGAAAGCCGGGACAGCTGTTGTTCCGGCATTGAACAGTTATTATAAAGTTTATGATTATTCAATCAGAAGTACCGCATCATTTTTTGCACGAAATATCCGGTTATTCAACGGAAAGCTTCACTTCGACTTTGTCAGCCCGGGTGGAATCTCGGCAGACCTTGTGCTGGGTGTACAGGGCAGGTTCAATCTTGAGAATGCCATTGCTGCACTGGCGGTTGGATATCTTCTTGGTATTGATCAGCTAATTCTCAGACAGGCACTTCTTTCCTATGAGGGTGTTCAACGCCGTTTCGATGTGAGGGTCCAGCAACCTGATGTTGTATATATCGACGACTATGCCCATCATCCCGAAGAACTTAAAGCCTGCATAAGCGCCGTCATAGAGCTTTATCCCGGGAAAAGGATAACAGGTGTCTTCCAGCCTCATCTGTATTCCCGCACCCGCGACCTGGCCGATGAGTTTGCGCGAAGCCTGGAATTATTGGATGAATTGTTGCTGCTCGAAATCTACCCGGCACGAGAGTTACCCATCGAGGGTGTCACTTCACAAATCTTATTTGACCTGATTAATTTACCGGATAAACGATTGGTTCAAAAAAACAATCTTGTTGCAGCGTTACAAAAAAGAAAACCAGAGGTATTACTCACACTTGGCGCAGGGGATATCGACCAGTTTGTCAAACCCATCACCGACATGCTGACCAAAGGGGAAAAATAATGAAACGCTACCTGAAAATATTGCAGATTTTTGTTTGGGTTCTGCTGTTAGCAGGGACAGGGGTTCTCGTGGGGTTTGTTGAAGTGACACAATATAGCCGTCCTTGTAAAAATGTTGTGATAAACATTGATTATGGAGCGGCCGATGTCCTAATTACAAAACAGGATGTGGACTCCATCATCAGAAAAACGGCAGGTATGATCAAGGGGAAGCCCCTGGGATACATCCATACAGGTGCTATTGAGCGTTCAATCCGCAAACAACCATATGTGGCCAAGGTTGCTGTCTTCGAGAACAATGAAGGCGATCTCTTTGTAAATGTCCGCCAGCGTGAACCGCTGTTGCGCATCATAAGTAAATCATATGAAAATTTTTACATGGATGAATCTGGCTACCTTTTACCGGTAAATTCTAATTTTTCAGCACGCGTGTTGGTTGCCAATGGATTTATAAATGACTCTTACAGAAAGAACCCGGAATACCAGGTAAATATTCTGGCTCTTTCAGATTCAATTTTCTACGACTCCCTTTTGACCAATATGTATAAGCTGGCCATATATATTTCACATGACGATTTTTTGAAAGCCCAGATCGACCAGATATATGTCAATGAAATCGGAGAGTTTGAATTGATTCCACGACTAGGGAATCATGTAATCCTCCTGGGTACCGCTGATAATCTGGAAGATAAATTCCGGAAACTTTTTGTTTTTTACCGGGTTGGGCTGAATAAAATTGGTTGGAATAAATACAGTGTTATCAATATTAAATATAAGAATCAAGTGGTCTGTTCTAAATAAAAACAAGCATGAAAAACTCAGGTATTATCGTCGGTCTCGACATCGGCACTACTAAAATAGCGGTAATTGTTGGCCGCAAAAACGAACATGGTAAAATCGAAATTCTGGGGTATGGCAAAGTTCCTTCAATCGGTGTCAAACGGGGCGTTGTTGCAAACATTGATAATACGATACAGTCCATCAAGGAGGCCGTTGCAGAAGCTTCGGCCAAATCAGGGGTGGATATCAAATATGTCAATGTTGGAATAGCCGGACAGCATATTAAAAGTCTTCAGCACCGGGGCAGCATGATCCGTGAAGATAGTGAAACCGAAATCAGCCAGGAAGATATTGATAAGCTGTGTAACAGCATGTATAACCTGAACATGAATCCCGGCGAGGAAATCCTGGATGTGATCCCTCAGGAATTCAGCATCGACGGGGACCACGGCATTATGACCCCAAAGGGATATACCGGGAGTTCGCTTGAAGCAAATTTTCATATCATTATAGGTCAGACTGCTGCTGCAAAAAACATTTATAAATGTGTTCGCCGGGCAGGTCTTGAGGTTGTGGAACTCATTCTGGAGCCAATTGCTTCTGCGGAAGCAGTGTTAAGCGAAGAGGAAAAGGAAGCGGGGGTGGTTTTAGTCGATGTGGGCGGCGGCACATCGGATATTGCGATCTTTCATGCCGGGATTATCCGTCACACTGCAGTAATTCCACTTGGCGGTGAAATTATTACTGAAGACATCAAAGAGGGATGCTCTATCATAAAAAAACACGCAGAGGAACTGAAAATAAAATTCGGATCGGCATTGGCCCGTGAAAACCGGGAAGAGGAAATTGTTGCCATTCCCGGGTTGCGTGGCAGGACACCTAAAGAAATTAGTCTTAAAAATCTGGCATCCATCATCCAGGCGCGCATGGAGGAGATTATCGAACACGTCTATTATGAAATAAAAAACTCCGGTTATGAAAAAAAACTGATAGGCGGAATTGTGCTGACAGGTGGTGGCGCTCACCTGAAACATGTGGCCCAGCTTACTGAATTCATGACAGGCCTTGACACCCGGATTGGCTATCCAAATGAACACCTGGCAAGTGATGTTCCATCAGAAATGGCGAGTCCGATGTTTGCGACGGGTATTGGCCTTGTTATTGAAGGGATCGGACGATACCAGAAAGAGGTAGAAAAGCAAAAACACGAGGAACCAGTTATCATTGAGGAAGCACCTGAACCGGAAGGAAAAAAGAAAAGAAAAAAGGTTAAGGACCCATCAAGGCCAACCAAGCGTTTCCCTGAGATATTCCTTGATAAAATCAAGAGCATTTTTGAAGAAGATGTGGATTAAATATTCTATTAACAATCATGGGTTGATAAAAAAAAATTAACCTGGAATTTTCAATATCCTTTATTAATAATTTTAAACCAATTAAAAAGAACAAAAATGGCCGCTATGCTAAAATTTGATTTACCTAAAGATCAATCATCTATCATAAAAGTTATCGGTGTAGGGGGTGGCGGCAGCAATGCTGTTAACCATATGTTCCGCCAGGGAATTAAAGGTGTGGACTTTATTATCTGCAATACCGATGCACAGGCCATGGAATCAAGTCCTGTTCCGACAAAAATCCAGCTGGGGGCCAATCTCACCAGTGGATTGGGCGCAGGAGCAGCACCTTCAGTAGGGAGAAATGCTGCCCTGGAGAATGCTGAAGATATCCGTGAAGTGCTGCAGAAAGGCACCAAAATGCTGTTTATTACCGCTGGTCTTGGCGGCGGTACCGGGACAGGCGCGGCACCTGTTATAGCACAAATTTCCAGGGAACTGGATATTCTTACTGTTGGAATCGTCACCATCCCTTTCTCTTTTGAAGGGAGAAAACGTCGTCAGTCTGCCGAAGATGGTATCCGTCAGCTGAAACAGAATGTTGATGCACTGCTTATTATCAGCAACGATAAGCTGCGTTTGCTTTGTGGAGATTTACCCCTATCCGAAGCCTTTACGCGGGCCGATAATGTGCTCACCACTGCGGCAAAGGGCATTGCCGAAATTATCACCGTTGCCGGCTACATTAATGTCGATTTTGAAGATGTCAAAACGGTTATGAAGAACAGCGGTGTTGCCATCATGGGAACGGGTGTTGCAAACGGTCCCAACCGTGCACAATTGGCGGTTGAGGAAGCTTTAAATTCCCCACTGCTCGACAACAATGAAATTGAAGGTGCCGGGAACCTGCTCCTTTACATATCTTCAGGGAAAAATGAAATCACCATGGACGAAGTAACGGAAATCACCGACTATATCCAGGGAAAAACCAAATCAAGCGGCGATGTCATCTGGGGCAATGGTTTCGACGAGAGTCTTGATGACAAGATCAGTGTTACGATCATCGCTACAGGTTTTGATGAGGATCATAAGCAAAAGGATCCGATGAAACCCGTGGATGTTACCATTCTCCCGCTTTATGACACCCAGCCAACCGCTAAAGTTGAAAAAAGGTTGTTCGTTCAGGAGCCGGAAATTCGCGAAAAAACTCCCTTGCGGGAAGAGATACAAATTGTTTCAACAAAACCGGAATCCATACCATTTGAGTTGCAACCGGAACTCGAAAACACAGAGCTGTCACGCACCGTTGAATTTGTTGTTGAAAAACAAGAGGCTGAATTTCAGCCCGAACCAGCTAAAACGCTTCTTCACGAGTTCCAGCCTGTAAACAGCACCGAGAACAAAGCGCCCCAAATGTTTTACAAAACGCAACCAGCAAATCCTCCTCGGCGGCCCGACGAGCCTGAACCAAATGATTTTCAGACCAAAAAAGCATATGAACGCGTTTCCAAACTGCGCCAGCTCAGTGAAAAACTAAAAACACATACCCCTATTGAATCTAATCTTTACGAGATCGAGAACATCCCTGCATACAAACGACGCAATGTGGAGTTGACTGAAGCTACGCCTTCGTCTGAATCGCAGGTGGCCAAATATATGCTTTCCGAAAATCCTGATAAATCTGTTGAACTCAGAAGCGAAAATTCATTCCTTCATAAAAATGTTGATTAAATGAGCCTCGAACTGAAAATTAATGAGGACATTAAGGCGGCAATGCTGGCACGCGATGCCAAAAAACTTGAAGCGCTCCGGGCTGTCAAGGCTGCCCTGTTAATCGAAAAGACCAAAGAAGGCACAACTGGGGAGGTAAGTGAGGAGGTGGAATTAAAAATCCTGCAGAAACTGGTTAAACAGCGCCGTGAGTCGGCTGATATCTACCTCAATGCAAACAGGGATGATCTTGCCCAGAAAGAGATTTATGACGCATCTATCATAGAAACCTACCTTCCTAAGCAACTTTCAGAAGCAGAGGTAACCGAACTGATAAAAAAAATTGTCGTTCAAACAGGTGCGACTTCCATTAAGGAGATGGGAAAAGTGATGGGTGTTGCTACCAAAGAATTAGCAGGAAAGGCTGACAATAAAATGATATCGGGGATTATAAAAAGTTTGCTGGCTGGATAGATAACCGTGCCCGGTTTATAAAAGTTTTCGGTAGATTATCTTTTCGAATAACCAAAAAGGCAACCCTGCGGCCATCCGGAGTTGCAGCATGTTGTTTAGTTTATACACTGCCGCGGGATGCGGGACAAGGGACACTTTAAAAATGAAACAGGCAGCTTGCTCGGGAGTAATCGTTTTGCCGATTTCTTTGGAAGCACTTTTTGCAAATCTTCGAAACTGCTTTTTCATGATCCACCTTTCGTCAACCTGATTGAGGTTTGAAACCATTTCAAGCAGTCGTGTTTTAATTGCGCCAGGGCGGACAATGACCACGTCAATACCTGCAAAACTGAGTTCAATTCTGAGCGTTTTTGCATAACCTTCCACAAGATTTTTCGTCAAAGGATAAGGCATAAACGGCACAGTAAGGTTCAGGCTTTCACTGCTGATATGGATAATTCGGCCGCCTGGTTTTTTAATGCGTGGTATAAAAACCTGGTTAACCCGGTATCCGCCAAAAACATTGACCTCAAAGATCTCTTTAAACGAAGCAACCGGAGCCTCCGATAGCGGGAAATAACGATCGATACCGGCATTGTTGATG
>CAISJJ010000311.1 GCA_903885595.1 uncultured Bacteroidales bacterium | reverse complement strand
TTTCACAAAAAGCCATCATTTTGTCCTGGGATATGATGTGCAGCCCTTCAAAGACTGGCGTTTGAAAGTTGAAGCCTATTATCAGCATCTCGTAAATGTGCCTGTCAATACATTTCCGAGCAGTTATTCCATGCTGAATACCGGGGCAAGTTTTCAAACCGACCTGGAAGATAGCCTGGCAAACACCGGCACCGGCAGAAACTACGGCGTTGAACTTACTGTTGAGAAGTTCTTTAGCCGGGGTTACTATGGCTTATTTACGGCTTCTCTTTATCAGTCAAAATACACCGCCAGTGACGGAATAGAAAGAAATACTGCGTTTAACGGAAGATATGTGGCCAACTTCCTGGCCGGGAAAGAGTGGAAGCTTGGCAAGGAAAAAAGAAATGCAATCACGGCCGACCTGAAAGTCACCTATGCCGGCGGACGATATTATACACCGATAGATTTAGCGGCATCCCAGGCCAGGGGCAGGGAGGTCCTGGAAGGGGATGAATATGCCTATTCAAGTACCTATCCCGACTATTTCAGGCTGGATTTCAAGGTCGGATATACCCTGAACAGCAAGACTAAAAAATTGTCGCAATCGATTTCGCTGGACATGCAAAATATAACGAACAATAAAAACGTATTCTCACAGGGTTACGATGACAGAAGCAAGACGATCAGTACGACATACCAACTGGGTTTTTTCCCGAATTTTATTTACAAAATACAGTTCTGATTTTTAACAGAATTATTTTATCTTTTTTAGAGACTGTTTAAATTTTAACATACTATTCATTTTTCTTTATTCATTTTTCACTGGCAATTATCCATTGTGCTCTATTCATTAGGTTAAAGACTAATGTAAAATGAAAAACGATGAGTGAAGATTGAATAATGAAAAACTAATAGTTTTCAAGGAGTTACAAATTTCAAAATGATTTTTAAACAGACTCTTAACCTGAAAGAAATTAAAAATACCCGGATCGATTATCTCACTGAAAATTTATTCTCAGTAAGAGCAATTATTTTTATTGCAATTACCGTAACAACAATTATTTTACGGCTCAATTTAAGTTTCTCCCATGACTTAATATTAGGGATAGATGGCGGGTATTATCCTGTGCAAGTCAGAAATATCTTAAATACCGGTTTGCTAAGTTTTAATGACCTCCCGCTCTATTTTTATTTTTGCGCCTTTATCGTGAAAGTCATTTCCGTGTTGGGTTTCACTGTTACCAGCGAAATTATTATTTCCGTTATCAAGATTGTCGATAGTGCTGCGTTGCCTTTACTTGCAATTCCATTGTTCAAAATGGTATCGCAGAAAGATCGCAACATCTCCTTTTTCGCCGGGCTGGCCATTCTATTATTTGCCGTTCTCTCTTTCACCCCGTTTTTCATTCTTGGTGATTTACAAAAGAATGCATTTGCCATTCCGATGGTATTCCTCTTCATCCTCTTTATTGAGGAATATTTAATCAATCCTGACAAGCAGAATTTAACAGCGGTGGTAATTTCGCTGGCTATCATTGCACTTACTCATTTTGGCGTTTTTGCTTTTTGCTCGGTTTTTTTCATCATCCTGCTTGTTCTTATCTATCGAAAAAATGCCATTCTTCCGTCTGTTATAACCATTTTCGCCGGATTTGGAATGATCGCCTTGTTCGATTCTGACAGGGCTTTCCGATTGATTACTTTCTGGAATGTAATATTTGAAAGACCTGCATTATTTCAAGGACCGTTGCCGATTCCCCTGTTGCTGAACATGATCGGCTCTTATTTCCTTGCAATTGTTGGCATTATTCAATTCCGGAGATTTAAAGACAAAACAGATAAAATCACCGCATACATGGTGCTTTCATTCATCGTTTTAATCATCATTTTTGCTTTTCCGTTATATGATCTGCAGTATTTTCAAAGATTTGCAGTGTTGCAGTTTATTCCGCAGAGCTTGTTGGTTTTGTATTTAATCCGGATGAATCCGACATCTGCCGTTCCTTTTTCAATTTCACTTATTATGCTGACAGCGCTGTCAATTTTCATCTCGTTTTCAGAAGAAAAGAGGCCGTGTATCGATGATCAGGCCTTTCAGGACTTACAAAATATCAAGAAATATATTTTTGAGGATAAGAAAAATACAATTATTATTGCACGACATGGTATTGAATTTTGGACGGCGTGGACATTAAATGTGAAAGTGGGAAATGACAGATCAATTGATAAATTGGGATTAGAAAAGTATAAGAATATTATTTTTCTGCAACAAAAAAACGAAGAGAGACAAGGCCCATCCGGCAGGAGTCCGTTACGGAAGCCAGGGCCCGGAGAGGGCGGGCCTCCACCGATGGGCCCTCCTGTTCCTGAAAATTTCAACCTGATTTATAACTCTTCCTATTTTAATGCCTATCAAAAATTGAAACGATATGATTAGAACAAGAAAATGGTTTCTTCTGCTGTACGCTGTCATTTGGGTACTTGTGTTGATTTCGCCCTATTTAAGATATATCCAGGATATCGGCCCGAATAGTTGGAACAGAATGATCGGCGACTGGACAATTCTCTTCCTGCTTCTGCTTGTTTTCCTGATAAATTTATTTGTGCTTTTACCAAAATTACTCTTTAACAACAAGAGATCCCAATATCTCATAATAGTGATTGTAATGATATGTGCGGTTGCCATTATAAGCCTGCTTATCCGTCCTGTTTTCGGACCCCCAACGCATTCCGGTATGGGGATTCCCCCTCCGGATATTCAGACGGGAAACCCTCCCATCGACCTTCAATCGCTGCTTGGAATGCTTCTGAACAATTTAATTACAGCGTTGCTTATCATTGGAAGCAGCACCGCTCTTGAACTCGAATACAAATGGTTGAGTGAACAAAAATTGCGAAAGGATGCGGAGAAAGAGCAGCTGAAAACCAGTCTGGCTTTGTTAAGGCACCAGGTAAGTCCCCATTTTTTCATGAATACGCTGAATAACATACATTCACTCATCGAAATAAATTCGGAAAAGGCCCAGGATGCGGTGGTCCGGCTTTCCACCCTCATGCGGTACCTGCTCTACGATTCGGCGCAAAACACCATCGAACTGAAAAAGGAGATCGAATTCATTCACAGTTTTATTTCTCTGATGCAACTTAGGCATTCCGATGAAGTGGAAATTACCATCGTGATTCCCGGGCAAATTCCCGACGTGAAAATACCCCCGATGCTCTTTATTTCGTTGCTTGAGAATGCCTTTAAACATGGGGTGAACTACCCGCTGAAGTCGTATATTTATTTTGAACTCCAATGCAATGATAATTACCTGAGTTGTATTATCAGGAACAGCAAACACAAGGTTGCCCCGAATTACCATGGCGAATATTCAGGCATAGGTCTTGATAACATCAAGGAGAGTTTAAAGTTATTATATGAGGATAAATTCCAGTTGAACATCCGGGATAAAGAAAGTGAATTTGAAGTTGACCTTAAAATTCCATTATGAAAATCTCCTGCATCGCCATTGATGATGAACCACTGGCCGTAAAAAAAATATCAGCATATATCCAGAAAACCCCGTTCCTGGAACTGGTAGCTGAGTGCCGGAGTGCATTCGAGGCAATGGAGATCATCAACAACCGCACGATCCAGCTCATTTTCATTGACATCAACATGCCTGACCTGAGCGGACTGGAATTTGTAAAATCGCTGACCGACAAACCCTATATCGTATTTACCACCGCCTACAGTGAATATGCTGTGGAGGGTTTCCAGGTTGATGCAACCGATTACCTGTTGAAACCCGTAACCTATGCCAGTTTCCTGAAAGCGGCCAACAAGGTGAAAAATCTTATTGATTTAAATACGAATAGCCAAAAAGAAAGCATCAGGGCAACAGCCAGTCATTTGTTCGTAAAATCAGACTATAAACTGATCCGCATCGAACTTGATGACATCAAATATATTGAGAGCCAGCATGAGTACATTAAAATTCATTTGAGCAACAGTACCCCCGTGATGACCCAGCTGAGTATGAAGTCGATCGAAGAACAACTCCCCACCGACCGCTTCATGCGGGTTCACCGTTCTTTCATTGTTAGTCTTAAAAAAATTTCAGTAATAGAGCGGAACAGAATTGTGTTCGATGGCAAAGTATACATCCCTGTCAGCGATCAGTATAAAGAAAAATTCCAGGCTTATATTGACGGGAATTTTGTGTGATTTGAGGGTACACTACGCATGGTTGAGACCCGATATGATACATGCCTTTTTCGACAGGTTCCATCGTGAACCTGAATAATTTTTAAATTTTTTTTAGTGAATTGCAAAGGAATGGAGGGGTAATCGGGATTCTGACGGGCCAGGTTCATCTGGCTTATGGCCTTTGAAGAGTTCAGGGTCAGAAAGGAGCGCTGATCCAGTTCAGCCAGTCCAATCCCGCCATTCCGGAAGAGCAGGGTTTCAATGGATGATCCCTTCATCGCCAGCCGTCATTTTCAGCGCGGTCATTTTTTGCCAGGGGATTGATCCCGGTTGATCCCTTGTGAAAACTTATGGGAGCGCTTCCAAGCACCTTGCCATCGGGATCGAGCAATTCGAGGAGGTCGCTCCCAAAGTTAAAGAAGGCCATTGTATCTTCTTTGAGTTTGAAAAGCGGGTATATCATGTTGTAGAATTCGAACCGGTGGGCCCGGGCTTCATTCTTGCCATACGCTCCTCCTTCACCCTGTGGAATTGAAAAGTTAAACCTGTCCTCGTTTTCAATATCATCCTCGGGGAAAACATAGCTGCCAATCGCACCATTCCACCTGAGGTAGAATAACCTGTCATCGCGGTATTCCCCTGTTTTTTTATCATTTATGCATTTCCTGATATACTGTTTACCTCCCACTTTACTGTAATACGCAATGGAGTTTCCAAAACCGAATAATACCTCTCTGCTGGAGAAACACATATATGAGAATCAGCCTTCGGAGGATGGCCATGACACTGATATTATTTACCCAGGCGTATCAGGATGTTATTCTGGTCGGCCATATAAGTAGCATAGCTATCCCATCCCAAGTTTCCGGAAGCTTCAACAACGGTCCAGAAAATGTAATTTGCCGTGGCCAGGTCGCCGGCGGCATTTAGTTTCCGGGATACCCCAAGGTAATCGTAGGATTCGCATATTATGGGAACAGCGGTTTTTAACGACGGAGCATCACCGGACCGGATGAGATCGTAACTCAGGCCATAAATCTGGACTGCATCGTATGATGTAAGAGCATACGCATCGGGATGAAGCCCGGTTTTTGTAAAGATCAGTTCAGAAAGGTTTTTTGCTGTGGCTGGCAGTTCTCCGGCAGTTCCGATTCCCATAATAGGGGCAAGGAAACGGGTTGACCGGGCAAACCGGCCGGCAGCGGAATCTGAGGTAATGGAGGCTTTCTGTACATTGGCGTCGCATCCATACCATTTCACAAGCGACAGGTCATCCACCGTTGAAGCAGCCTTAAGTAACTCTGAAGCTTCCTGGTATGTAATCAGGATCACAGCAACCCTGGCTGAGCCATAGGTTGCAATGGCATTTGAAACCTGGGGTGCAACTTGCTGAATGAGCTCCTGGAAATTGGCAGCGTCAGGGTTATAGCTTATTCCATCCAGCACTGTACCGCCCTGGTCCTGGAATTTTTGTTTCACGGTCTGGTATAGTCCTGCCCCATAAGCGCCTTCTCTCCAGATCGGGATCAGTGCAGCGATTGAATCGTATTTCATCATTGTTACAAGCGCCTGCCCCTGTAAATTATCATCGGTGATAAGCCGGTAAATATAATCGCCTTCAACTGCCAGTGACGGGGTAGAACTGAAACAGGTGACGGCCAGCATCTGGTTCTGGTTGATGAACGACTGAATCGACTTCAGCCCTGCACTGTTGTTAGGCCCGGCCACCAGCAGGCGGATACCCTGTTTATACATGTCGCGGGCGGCATTGAGGGTTAAGACGGTATCAAGGTGTGTATCGGCGTAAGTGCAGGTAAACCGCACCGGAGAGCCAACGGATGCATACCGCTTATTCAGGTTGTCGACCGACATTTCTATGGCGGCTTTGCCAGCCAGTCCCTCTTCGGAGTAATCACCGGAAAGATCGAGTATGGCGCCCAGCATTACGACATTTTTCTCCGCCACGGGATCCGGATCTGCTTTGTTACAAGAAACCGTCAATATCAGGAGCAGGACAAGAGATAAAGTTGTCAGTCGCATAGGAAATTTTTTATAAGGATAAAGATATAAACTTTATCAAGTTAACGGACATTGATTTTATATTTGAGAGAATCTGAAGTATTTTCTGCAATAAAATATCAGCAGGCTCTTTGTCCTGCGGGATGGCATATTCCATCGAAAGACGAATGGACTTCAATGATAAATACACTGGGAAATTTTGAACAAGGGATGAAAATGGAGAAGGGATTTGCCCCTGCAAACATGATTTCCCATTGGTGGTCCTCAACGGAACAGGATACGGTGAGTGCCTGGAGTGTTTACCTGGACAATAGTACCACCGGGGTCATGGTCGCCGCATCGGAAAAAACCGCCATGTTAAGTGTAAGGTGCATACGGGATTATTGAATCCGTCAATAACAACATCATACAATCGCATCATCGCCCCAAACCGCTGGTTCATCAAGGCAATCCCATGGTCCCCATTTTGTTTCGGGCATCGACCACCAGTTGTAACCATTACCGGGCGGGTAATAAAAACTTTCGCCGGCATACAACCTCCCGTAATTGAATTGCGGCGAATCGCCGGCTGGTTTCCCGGCCTCATTCGTAATTCCTCCCGGTTTGGCCTGTGCATAGCGTTCAAGAACAATCTTCCCATTCTTGATGATGAGCATACCTGCCACCCTGTTAGCCACAACAGGTCTTTGGACACACCAATCTTTTTCCGCTGATCCTATATCCTGATCACTCCCTGGTGGGCCGTAAGCAGATATTTCAGGGTGGCGGGACCGGGCAGTGCTGTAATGGAAGCAGATTGTTTTTCGGTGTCCATATTGAAAAAATCTTCAAAATGTTCGATTTTCCCGTTTTTGTAGAAAAGATTATCCCCTGTGGCCAGGTAGTCTCCACCTATGAGGAAACAGCATGATCCCGGGGTGTGACCTGGGGTATGGTATACTTTTATTTTTATACCGGCCAGGGTAAGTGTATCGTTGCTTCCGAACAGGTTATAGGGACCATATTTCCACTTGAACCTCACCAGGGGAAACTTACCGTTTTCCCCGTTGATCATCTGTTTTTCATCCTTGTGCATATAGATTTTTGCATTGGGGAAAAGACCGATTGCGCCGGTGTGATCGTTGTCGGCATGGGTCAAAAGGATGTCGGTGATCTGTTTTGGTTCGATTCCCAGTTTTCGAATTTCAGTTTTGAATTTACCCTCATCCATGCCTGCATCAACCAGAAGGAAACCAGTTTTCACCTTAAATACATAGGCATTCACGAAGCCGTCTTTTATGCAAAAAACCGTGTCGTTGACCCGGCAGGTTTCCGTGGGTGTCATGTTGCGCGTACCCAGGTAGATCCTGAGCCCGAAGTAGCCGGCAACAATTATAATCAATCCTATGAGGATTACAAGGAATATGAGTATACGTTTTTGCATAACTGTTTTTTTATCAAAGTTACAAAATTCAGATTTCCGGGTTTAATAACGTACCCCGTAAGTAATGGGATTAATACTCAGTACTGCCGCTGTTATTTACTAATTTTGCAACGAATACCACAACCGGTTCTTGTTTTTTGCTTTTATCCCTGCTATAAACTGACTCTTATGAAATTCCCGATTGTTTTCATCTGTGTTATAATCCTTTTGTTTTTAATTTCCGGATGTAAGAAGGATCCGGATGAAAAGACCAACGATTGTACTTCCAGCATGGATTTCACAAAGATTACCATTGCTGATAATGCCGGAACTATAATATCTGTTGATTCAACCGATTGGACCAATGATGCAGCCTGGTGCGAAAAAGAATACAGCCTTTTCAACACCCATAACCTTGATCTTACGGGGTCTGACACGTCCAGGATTGTTTTACTGCTATTTCCAAATCCAGTGACCACTGTTGGAACTTTCATGCTGATGAGACCGAAACTTTGCCCGCTTCAAGGTGTTATCATAAACCGTGCTTTTCAGATCCTCGATACATTCAGCATCCCGAATCAAACCGGTAATTCGGCCCTTGTGCTGAATTTTTCTGATCCCCTGAAATATCAGACGGGGGATTATTACAGAATATATTATGCAGCTCATTGCACCAGTCAGTTGTTCTTTTTCAAGGGTCACGGGGATTTTAAAATAGAATAAGCAGAATAATTTCATAGGGTATTTTCATCCTGGGGTATCTTATAGATATAATCCATTAAAACATGAACCCCAAAATCCAATAGCCATGAAAACATCCATGAAGAACATGATCAGTGCTGGTTTATTATTCCTGCTTTTTGCCTACAGCGGTATATCGCCGGCACAAAACACATTCATTACGATCAGCGGGCTGCTCAAGGATGGCAAAACTGGTGATAAAATTATTTATGCTACCATTTCCGTTCCAAATACGGGTATTGGAACCGTATCGAACTCAGATGGTGAATTCACCTTGAAGATAAGCACGTCACTCAATGCTGAGTTTTTTGAAGTATCGCACATGAGTTATGCAACAGCCAAATTTAAGATCAGTGAAGCAATCGGGAAGGAAAAAACATTCTATCTTGATATTCAGCCAATCCAGCTGAAAGAAATATCTGTAGTCCCCCAGGATGCGCGAAGTATCGTGGAAATCGCCCTCAATAACATCGGGAAAAATTACAGCGGAATACAAAATATGATGACAGGCTTTTACCGTGAGTCGATCAGGCAGCGCCGCGATTATCTTTCAATTTCCGAAGCAGTTGTCGATATTTATAAATCCCCATATTTAAGCTGGCAGGACGACAAGGTTAAAATTTTCAAGGGCAGGAAAAGCACCAATGTGAAAAAAGCCGATACCGTCATGGTTCAACTGCAGGGAGGGCCCAATGTATCGATGCTACTCGATATTGTCAAAAACACCGGTCTCAGTATTGCGCTGGATAATCTTGATAACTACCGTTTTGAATTAGGGTCGATGGTCAATATAGATAACAAACTGAACTGGGTGATTGCTTTCTCGCCTGCTGTTGTGAATGAAGACCCGCTTTATATTGGAAAGCTATACATTTCGCAGGATAACATTGCTATAACCCGGGCCGAATTCAGCCTCGATCTCAGTGATGAAGACAAGGCTTCACGAGTTTTTGTTCAGAAAAAACCTATGGGGTTGCTATTTATGCCCACATCGACCAGCTACCTCGTAACGTATAAAGAACAAGGCGGCAAATACTACCTCAACTATGTTCGCATTGAATTGAAATTCCGCTGTGACTGGAAAAGACGCCTGTTTAAGAATCACTATACCGTTATGTCGGAGTTGGCTATTACTGACAGGCGGGAGGATAATATCGTTAAATTCGCAGGACAGGAACTTTTCAGATCAAACATGGTTTTTTCCGAGAAAGTCCAGGATTTTGAAGATGTTGATTTCTGGGGCGATTACAATATAATTGAACCGGAAAGTTCCATCGAAAATGCCATTAAAAAACTTTCGAAAAGCCTGAAAAAATAAAGATTGTTATCCCGATGAACCTTACTGATTATTTCATTCAGAAGAAAATACAGGGTGGTGACATCAGGGAATTTGAACGACTTTTTGAGAATTATTATGGGCCATTGTGCCATCATGCATTAAAAATTGTAAAGGATATGGATACAGCGGAGGATTTGGTACAGGAGTTTTTCTATCATTTCTGGAAAAACAGGGAAACCTTCAGTCCGAAGTTGTCGCTGAACGCCTACCTGTATCAATCAATCCGTAACAACGCACTTCATTATCTCGAACACCTTGCCGTCCGGAAAAATTATGCTGAACATGTTTTCAACGAATATAAAGTTACGATGCCGGCTGAGGTGCAACCGGATGTTGAGTTGAACGATTTGGGCAATATTATCAACGCAACTTTACTGAAGATGCCGGAGCGCTGCTCCCGTATTTTCCGGATGAACAGGTTTGAAGGGATGAAATACCATGAAATCGCCAGTATTTTATCCATTTCGGTGAAAACAGTTGAGGCCGACATGGGGAAAGCGCTACAGTTGTTCAGAAAATCGTTGAAGGAATACACCAGGGAAGGAGCGCTATGAAAACAACCGGCAACAGCCAGAAACAAGACGAAACACTCGCAAAATACCTGAGCCATGAAATGAGCGAAGCAGAATCGCACGCTTTTGAGGAGGCAATTTCTGTTTCGGGAGAAAAACTAATCAGGATTGAAAAATTGAAAAAACAATGGTCGGCAATGAGAGGATTTAAGGATGCCAATTCCCCTGATACCCGGAAAGCCTGGGATAAACTATATGGTCGCTTTCAGGATGAACAATTGATACCGGCGCAACGTGTAGCTGTAAAAAGCCGGTTTATGCATCCGTTTGTAAAAATTGCTGCTGCTATATTGCTTCTGCTGGGTGTCGGGACTATTGTTTATATGCAAATGAGCCGTAAGCCGGCAGTTGAAATGGTTCAGCTTAATACCGGGCATGATGCCGGCACACTCATTAAAACCCTTGCCGATGGATCGGTCATTTATATTGCACAGAATTCAATCTTTTCTTTTCCAGAGGTATTTGAATCCGGGTCACGCACCGTTGAACTGAATGGGGAGGCTTTTTTCGACATTGCACCCGATCCGGGCAGCCCATTTATCATAGAAACAAATGAAGCGCTGATACAGGTCCTGGGCACTGCTTTTAATGTGAAAACACAAAACGGAAATGGTTTCGAACTTTTTGTCGACAGGGGAAGTGTAAAAGTGACTTTAAAATCGGATCCCTCCGGCATTGAAATGGTAATGGCCGGCGAAAAAATTACCACCAGCAGGAGTACCCTTGTTAAGTCGAAGTATGTTGCAAACGAGGCTTCATCCTGGTATAAACAGCGCATGCATTTTAAAGATGAACCGCTTCAGAATATTGTCAAGGTGCTAAACCGGAATTTCAATACTACCTTTGTCCTGGCAGATAAAGAAACCGGTAAGCGCAAACTCACTGTTACGTTCCATAACGAAACTGCCGAAATAATGGCTGAGCTCATTTGTATGACCCTGAACCTGAAAAGCCAAACCATCAATGGGAATGTTGTATTTTTCGAAAACAGGGAAGGCACAAAACAGGAATAAGTTTTGCATATACCGTCTTTTGCATTCCTTCTTTGTAGCATGTATCTTTAGCACAGGCTTTATCCTGCTTTCGATAAATGCTTCCCTTGGCCAGGTTTTGATGCTTGAAAAAACCATCACCATTCCCAAGCAAAAAACAACGCTTTACAAAGCCCTGAACCTGATATCACAAAATGCGGATTGCCTTTTTATTTATGACAGCGAAACCGTTGAAAGCGATAAACGTGTTAAACTGGAGGCTGATCATCAACCCTTGCGTGCAGTACTTGATAACATACTTTCAAATCCCGGACTTGCTTACAAGGTAATCGGAAAGCATATCCTGATCTATAAATCCAATACTGATGTAATTCCTGTTAATGAGCAAAAGCAGGATTTTCCGGGAATGGATATTATGAAAAATATTGTTATCAGGGGTCACATCTACGACAACGAAAACAAAGCAGCGATCCCGTATGCCACCATTGGCATCGTGGAGGAGAACATAGGGACCGTTACAAATAAGGACGGTTTTTTTTTGCTTAAAATTCCGGATTCACTGATCGGAACCTCCCTGGTTATATCGCACCTGGGATATATGAGCCAGCGCTTCCCGGTTCAGTTGCTCAATAAACAGCAGGTCGATTTCTACCTCGACCGCAGGGTTATTTCCATCCAGGAGGTGATTATCCGTTATATCGATCCTGATTTACTTATTGAGAAGGCAATGGAACAGCGAAAGATGAACAATGCGATTGAGCCTGTTTATCTTACAACGTTCTACCGTGAAGGTGTGCAGAAAAACAATGCATTTACCAGCTATTCGGAGGCTGTTTTTAAAGTATATAAATCACCCTTTGGTGAAAGCGAATATGCCGACCAGGTGAAACTGATGAAATCGAGAAAATTCCAGGATTCTGGTCCGCCCGATACGGTTTCGCTGAAACTCAAAGCTGGTGTGCAATCAGCGCTTCAGCTTGATATTGTTAAATGTATTCCGGGTTTCCTTGATCAAACGCCACCTGTCGAGTACACCCATAAATACTCCGACCTGGTTTCCTACAATGACCGGGATGCCTATGCGATTACTTTTATGCAAAATGCCGACCTGAAAAAAGCGTTATACATCGGGACCGTCTACATTGAGAAAGATGGTTTTGCCATCCTTGGCGCTGATTTTGAGATTAATCCGGAATACATTGATAATGCAGCAACAGACCTCGTGCTTAAAAAAAGCCGCCGGCTGATTGTTAAATTGAAAAAAATAAATTATTCGGTAAGCTATATGTTGTTCAACGGCAGGTATTACATTGGGCATGCACGCTGCGACATTGAAGTAACCACACGATTAAGGCATCGCTTATCTACTGATCATTTTAATACCTTCCTTGAGCTCGCCACCTGCAATATTGATACTGCCGGTGTTGTGAAATTTCCGAAACAGGAGATACTGAAGCCCGGTGTCGTATTTTCTGATCAACCTTACAACAATGATGATGCTTTCTGGGGCGACTTTAACTTCATTACCCCTGAAGTAAAGCTGGGTGAGGCCCTGCGGGGGATTATAGGGAAAATGGAAAAGATAGAATAGCAAGTCATTTTGGCTGTTTTTTTTCCAGTCTCTGCCTGAGTCCGCTCATGACCTTTATTGGTGAATCAACGATGACCATGTTTGAGATCCAGTTGGGGATGCTGCCGGCAGGGTCAACATGGCCTTCGAGTACCACGTGCGCCATTTCCTTACCGACCGGTGTGATGGTCCAAATTTGCCGGTAATCCTTGATGCGGATCAGGTCATTGTTTTCAGGCAGCAGGCCGGGAAGCGGCCCTGCAATAACCTTGCAAACGCCGGTAGCCGGGTCTGTTTTGGCGACAACATCCACGCACAGGTCGCGGTCGGTGACCGGCCATGGCAAATCATATACGAGGTAGTACTTCGCCCGTTTGTGTTTTTCATAAAGCACCACCTTGATCTGGTTGAGGTTCTTGTCCCACCATTCTGTGTTATTCACGTCTTCGATCATGGAGAACACCTTTTCTGCAGGAGCATGAATTTCGCACACTCCCATATACGATTTAATGGAATTTCCAGCCTCTTTCCGGGTATATATTTTTATACCATCTTTTTCTTTGATAAAATCCCAGGATTGGGCTAATACGGATAAGGAAGTCAACAAGGCAAAACCTGACGAAAGAATTAAGCGAACTGTAGAATGTTTCATAACAGTTGAGTGTTCTGCAAGATAACACTTTTCCTGAACATATAGAGGATGGACAAGGAAAGGCGGAACTCCAGGGGGTATCCGAGGCTGATATCTTAAACTTTTAAAAAGATTTGTTTTCGATATAGAAAATAAAGGAATAACCATTTTACAATGATTACACTGAACTGGTAAAAAACCGGTTTAAAACTCCCCAGGGAATCGATGAACCCATGAGTGAAGATGTTTGCGATAATGCTGAAATCGAATATTCCCTGGGCAACATAGATCGTGATCGGGTTTAGTCCGATTACGATAAAGGGAAAGGCCCATTTATGATAACCTTTTACATCAATTATCCAGAAAAAGAGCGTCATCAACAGAAAAGAGATACCGGTGGTCAGTAAAACATAAGAACCGGTCCATAAATATTTGTTAACCGGGAAAACCAGGCTCCACATCAGCCCCCCGGTGATAAACAAAACGCCAGCAATAACAAGGTTTTTGACCTTCCGTACATTGTCGGATGCCCCCAACAGCCAATGCCCGGCCAGCACGCCAAACAAAACGTTTGTAATGGCCGGAAACATGGTCAGAATGCCTTCATTGTCACCAAAATTATAGCAGCAGAAGGATCCGGGCAGAAGGGTTCTGTCGATATAGCCACACAAATTGCCCTGGGGTGTAAGGTCATAGGGCTGAAACCCGGGTGAAGGAACCGTAAGAAGCAAGACCCAGTAAAGGATTAAAATCAGTGCAGCCCAGATCATTTGTCCCCGAGTCTTAAAGTGCATTACGATAATCCCGGCAAAGAAATAGGTTATTGCAAACCGCTGCAGCACGCCTGAGTAGCGTTGACCTGCGAAATCGAAGTTAAACAATCCATTATAAACCAGTCCGAGCAGGAAAAGCAGCACCGTCCTTTGTATGATATGTCTGTATATCTGTTTTCGTGAGTCGCCGCGTTCCAACCTGCGGGTAATCGATAAAGGCATCACCGCACCCATGATGAACAGGAACAAAGGGAATATCATATCATAAAAGCGAAACCCGGCCCATTGCGGATGGTCAAACTGCAAAGCCAGGTCCCTGAAAAAGGGAGTGTTTATAAACATGAAAAGTGCAATGAAGAAAGCTTCACCGTTGGATATCCAAAACATATCGAAGCCTCTGAGGGCATCGATTGATTTAAGACGTTCAGGTTTCATACAGTGCTACTATGAAATTAGCTGACTATATTCATCATTTAAGGTTTTCTAAATCATTATGTTAAACAAACGGGTTCATTATCATGTCAAATATACGAAAATTCGAAAAAACCCTTTCTCAAGATCTGCCATTTTTCGCTTATATTTGCTTTAGCAAACCCAATTTAACAGATTCATGGATGTTTGCAGTTTAAATGATAAAGTAATTTAATTATTTGTTGTTAAATTTATAAACATATGAAAGGATTGATGATCAAATTTATAGTTTTTTTTGCCTTGATTAATTTGAGCACCAGGGCCCAGTCAGGGGATGGTAATAAGGAAACGGGCAACATGTTTTTAGAGAATGAAAGTAAATATGATTTTGATATTACGGTTGAAACACTGAAAGCTGCAGTTGAAAAGAATACCTGGAAACTTACCGCCATTCATGATTTGCAAAAGACCATGGAAACATACGGGGCAGAGGTGCTGCCGGTGAAAGTATTTGCCGTTTGTCACCCCAAACACGCAAGTAAAATTCTTGAAAAAGACAACGAACGGATTGTATCATGCATGATGCCTTGCAGGATCAGTGTGTATAAAAAAAGCGACGGGAAAACATATATCTCCCGGATAAACCCTGCGCCGATGGCGAAGGCTTTCGGCGGCATCGTAGAACAGGTGATGACTGATTCTGCTAATGAAATAGAGGAAATGCTGAGCGGAATCATCGTGAAAAAATAACCACTTTAGTTCCCTTAACCTGAGGTCTTCGACCGTGAATTATCCTTGAATTCACAGGTTGCCTTTACAAATGAATTCACTGAATCAGTTGGATTCTGAGAAAGTCGATCATTGCCTGGTTGATTCCTCCATTCATATTTTCATTGGCACCCTCCAGCGAAAGAGAAATTATATGTTCACCTTTCGTCAGCGGTACCTTCAATGCGTTGGTGAATCCCCAGTTCGACCACTCGTCTTTTCCCCGTTGAGGAAAAACAATAACGCTGACAGGTTTTTTGTCAACTGATAATGAACGGACAGCACATTTGTTTTCGGTATTGACCGGACCGTTTCCGTTAGCATAACGGTAATCGATGGTGTATAATCCATCAGCAACGATTTTTATTTTAAAGCTGACAATGTTATTTACCGTCTTACTGATTTCGATAAAACCCTGCCCGGTAAAACCTTTGCAGGTACGATCAGATTTCACGGCAAAATCTTCGGCAGGATAAATTTGCAGATATTTCTCATCCATAACAGGCACCGGTTCTGAAGCAAAGGATTCAACCTTATTTTTATCGTAAGCGATTACCTGGTATTCAGCAAATGTTCCGGGCTGCACTTTCAGGGAAATTTGCTTTGTTGTTTCAGCCAGCGTTCCATTGATGAAAATTTTATAACCTGCTGCATTTTCAACAGGCTGCCATGAGATTTCAGGGTTATTATATTGAACCATGGGTGCGGGTATGGCAAATACCACAGGCTGCTGATTGGTTGAAGATTCAATTGGCATCTGATTATCCATTACAATCCTGATGGTGTGTTTCCCGGTGATTGTTCCCGGAATTTCAAACAATGAAGTTCTATTTCCATCCAATTCAAATAAGGCAATTTTACTGCCGTAGCCATCGATTTCAATATCAAGCAATGCATTGCGGTATTTGAAATTCGTCAGCGTTCGCCTTCCTTGCAGTGCTTTTGGCACAAAGGGCTGAAAAACCAGTTTGCTTTTTTCGAACCTGATCCCGAATAAAACTTTGTGAACAATGCTGATGTTTCCCGATAAGCTCCATAGCATGATGCTGGAATTGATCTGGGTACCGGCGAAATCGCCATTCTCTGCCACAAAATTTTCCTTGTTGGTAAGAAATAATGCAGCAGGACGGTAAATGGCTCCAATGCTTTCCATTACTGATCTTTCATTTTTTACCGAAGCTGCCGCCCAAAGCCAATAGGCTTGCACAAAAGGCCAGACCGCATTGTTGTGATACGGCGGAATATTGGGGATCTGCGGAGAGATGCAGGGGATGCCAAAAGCAGTAACAGGGGTATTGGCCACAACCTGTTTTGCCCTTTCTTCACCGGCAATGCCGAAAATCACACACAATGCTTCACCCAATGCTTCCGATCCCGGTGATACTGTTTTGAAGTTTCTGCCATATAAAAACCGGGCGTAGTATCCTTTTTCAGGCAGCCACAGGTATTGGTTGATTCCTGTTTTAATTTTTTCGGCAATCAATTTGTGGTTTTCAGCAATATTTGGATGGTTCAGCCTCATGGCCATTTCCGACAGGATTATATTGGCCTGGTAATGCAGCGCATTTGTGCCAAGGCATTCACTTTCGAATATATCAGCCGGCTGCATCCATTTGGGATAGGTTTGTTCGCGCCAGTCCAGGAAAGAAGATTCACCTTTTACCAGTCCTGTTTTCTGATCATACACATTCAACAGATCATCCTCAACGGATTGTTTGATGGTGAGGTATGCCTGCTCAAGCCAGTCTTCATCCCCTGTTGCCTTGTATACTTCCCACGCTGCAACAGCCCAGATCATCCTGTCGGTACTTACCGGCCAGGCTCCCCCTGTTCCGGTATCCTGGATTATGCGTTTGTTCCTGACCTTGCGCATCAGGCTGTTCATGGCTACCTTTGGCTGCATGTGCGCCATTGAAAGAATGATGCTGTAGCTTATATCCCTGGTCCATACGCCGGCCCATTCCTTGCCCGTTCTGAATGTGCTGTCGGGTTCAACAGCCTCGATCATTTCGTCGAGGGCCATATTGTAAATGGCATCGGAAACCGGGTAGTCAGAATGATATTGCGGGAATGCCGTCGTATTGTTCTTTTTTTTCCATTTGGCGGCAGTCTGCTTCTCATTGCTTTTGGCATTCATGGTCAGGGTGGTTTCATAAATACCGTCACCGTCGGGGTCTTTCAACTCCAGTTCAGGCCGGTTATGAAGATTGTTGAAATCCCACATCAGCGGAGCGGAATTTCCGGCAATATAAACTCCTTTAAGGTCGGCCTGGTCTAATTTTTCGCCATTGAACAGCGTATAAAATCCTTGTTCTCTGAATGATTTAAGCACATCCCGCATATCCAGACGAATGGTCCAGTGCGTGTTGGGCGGAAGGTTTGAGCCATCGGCCGCTGGCACCGTTTGCAACAGCTGTTTCCCAAACCTGACCGTAGTGGTGCAACTGCCATTTTCCGGCTGAAGGGTTACATGATGATCCTGCCCGGATACCATCTCATTGTCACGCGAGTTAATACTGAACTTAAATGTAATATCCCGACTGTATTTGTCGGCATCAGGGCTCCGGTAATTTGAACTCATTTCAACCGGGGAAATGGCGATAGCCTTGAAATCATTTTGCTCCACATGGTTGTTGAAAATGGTGTATTTATCCGATTTAAACATTGCTCCGTTGGTTTGTGCCATTGCCATCGCTTGGAATCCGCAAATTATAACTGAAAGGTAAAAATTTCTTGAATTCATAAGATTTATTTATCTGAATTTATCCTAACCAGATAGATTATTGTTTTGTTGTTGACGGCATAATATTGTTCCACTCATTCCTGGATCTGATTTCAAGGTTCCCGCCCTCCACCTTAAGCCTGCGATCAGTTTCTCTTCCCTTTCCCTCGATCAGGATACTATCCTGCCTGAGCGTTACCAGTGCAAAGGAATTTACGGGTGTATCGACCATGCCTTTAAAGTTGACAAAATGAATCCCGTTCCGGTATCCATAGTTTCCCGAATGATGATGCCCGTTAAAATAGGCTTTCACACAGGAATATTCCGACAGGAGGTTTACGATTTGACGGTCGTTATATAAATTAAAACAGTCGGCCGGATAAACTGGGAAATGGCACATCACGATCACCTGCTGATGTTGTTCCTGTGCGAGGCGGAGCTCATTTCTGAGCCATCCCAACTGCGATTTTCCAACACCCCCGTTCCAGGGCATCATATTACAGCGTATGGATTGCCACAGCAACAAAACGATCGAGTCCCTTTCTGCCTTCCGCTCCTTGTCCATCGGGGCCTGGTAACTGAGATCATCTCCATTGAGTATTATGAATTTCCAGTTCCCGATCGTTGCAGTGTAATAGGGGTTTGGAAGGTTATACTTTCTTAAAACACTGTCTTTAACCAGATCATCGACCATAAAGTCATGGTTACCCATTACAAAATGTACCGGGGCCAGGGATTTTTTGAAGCGGGGAAGCATACTGTCGTAGCTGATATACCGGTGGTCGATCAGATCGCCCAGGTGAAAAACTGCCGATACTTTTTGTTCATTAAAAACTGCGATACAGCTATCCAGTTTTGCCGGTGAGGAGATATACTGTCTTGGACCACTCGGGCTACAATTGCAATACTGGGCATCGGTCAGTATCCCGATCGTCAGGGGTGGCTGTCCTGAAGCCCGGGTTGGACTTGTAATTGAGAAAGAAAAGATAATTGTACAAACGAACAGGATGTGTCTCATTGCTGCTGAAATTACTGGCAATATTAAGGAAAAAGCAAACCGCTCCGGGAAAGCACTACGATACAGATTCAAAAACATTTTTTCAAAAATCAGCCTAATACAGGAACTTTACAGCTTTGTAAGAATCCCTGTTGCCGAATTGTAACAGGCTGTCTTTTTCCAGGAATAGCCTGATGTTTCTTGTATGACGGACCAGAAGTCGTAGTTTCCGGTTGCCCTGTCGCCATTGACATCAAGATATAAAGGGCCGGAGGCGCCAAAATAATTATCCGCCTCATTCAGAAACGCCATCTTGAGAAAACTTATAGAAGGGTCAGGACCTGTTTTAATAAGTGTCGAAACGCTCACCATGAAGGCATCGTAAGCAGTAATGGCATAAACGTCGGGCTCTCTTCCAATTTTTTCTTTGATCTGTGCCACCAGGGGCTGCCATTTCGCTTTTGCTACCTCATCGAGTCCATAGCTTGGACAGGGTAACCCATGTGTACTGGCAAAACGGGCAGCGGCCAGGTCTGTAATTGCGGAGGCAGTCTGGGCGAAACCCGAATTGCCATACCAGGGAACAAGGTCAAGACTGTTGAATGGCTCTGCCTTTGTTAGGAGTAAAGTTCCTTCGGCAAAAGCTAACATGCACACTGCCACTTCACCGGCGCTGAACCTGCCGATCTCAAAGGAGGTATTTGCATCAAGTTCAGTTAAATATGAATGAAAATCTGTAGTTTCCACAGGATAGAAAACCGGGTCATGTATTATGCCTCCCGCTTTTTCAAACCCGTGACTGATCGCCGCGATCAGGTCGTTGCCCCATACATCGTTGCGAACCAGCGGAACAATGGCCTTTATATGATCGAACTCCAGCATTTTGGCCATGGCCTCTCCCTGAATGATGTCGGTTGATGTGAACCTGAAGACATTGTCGCCGGGAATAGCCAGTGAAACGGCAACACTGGCCGGGCTTACGAGCAACATGTCGTGTGAATCTGCGAAATCTTTCACTGCAGCCAGTTCAGCGCTGGAATAAGGACCTATTACAAGCCGGATTCCTTTATTGTAAATGTTCTTCAACTGTTTCAGCGCTTCAGCAGTATCCGTTTTCGAATCGATTATCTCGAGGGTGATTTTCCTGCTGATGTTCATGCTTTCCAAGTATTTCAACATATCCTGCCGGGCGATTTCAAGCGAAGCCTGCGAGGTTTGACCTGTTGAAGATGCACTGCCCTTCAATGCCAGGAGTGCGGCAACACGGATATCATCTGATGAGCAGGGAGTGTAAGAAGTCTCATGTTTCATGCATCCTGCCATCCAGACAGACGCAAAGCATATCAAAACGATCCGGTAGATTAGTCGCATAGTAACAGTTTTTAGAAAGCCTGAGTAACAAAATTAAATAATCCCTGATATGCAAAGAGATTATTTAATTTGTATTTTTAAAAAATATTACTTGTTTTTAAACACACTTTAACCATTGATAAATACACCATCGATAAAAGAAAAATAATGACGTGCAATGTTTTTTCAGACCATGAATGATAATGATGGGTATTTCATGAGACTACTTGGTAAAAGAATAAATAATAACAAATGAAACTCAGGAAATTATTAAATGGAATCCTCGCACTGGTTATTGCGGGCAGCATTTTGCTTGTTTCTGACCTCGAAAACCGGAAAGGGAAACCGGAAAAAGCGGCCAGTCCCAGTGAAAATGCAGGCCAGCATGCAATAAAGGGAAGAATATATAAGATTGGGTTTACCTATTTTGCGCCTGATGTTGCGCTCGATATGACAACCAAAGGCTTATGGGAGGGATTAAAACAGCTGGGATTTGTGATTGACAGCAATCTGTTGGTAATTTCCCAGCATGCAAACGGTGAAATGGCCAACCTGCAGCCCATTCACTTGAATATGGACAGCCAGGACGTGGATCTTTTACTGGTGACCACAACGCCTGGCATCACTGCCGCCCTGTCGACCGTTAAAAAACATCCATTGGTGTTCACCTTCAGTTATACTCCGCTTGCGGCAGGAGCCGGAAAAAGTTATACTGACCATTTACCAAATATTACGGGAGTGGGTTCATTTCCACCGGTAGAAAAAACCTTTGACTTTATCAAAGATATACTGCCCGATGCCAGGCGAATCGGGACACTTTACAATTCATCGGAAGCCAACTCCGTCAAAGTAATGGAAGAAGGGAGAAAAAGAGCAAAAATGAAAGGGCTTGAGCTGATCGAAAACACGGTTATCAACTCTTCAGAGGTATACCAGGCAGCTTCAGCACTGTGCATGAAAAACATTGATGCAGTATGGATCACAGGCGACAATACGGCAACGCAGGCCATTCATGCCATAATCAAGGTGTGCCGCGACAATAAAATGCCACTGATTTTAAATGATGTCGATTATGTTGCTGAAGGTGCAATGGCTGCGGTGGGTATCGGCTGGTTCAGTACAGGATTTCATACGGCACCTTATGTTGCCCGGGTTTTGAACGGTGAAAGCCCGGCAAAAATACCTATCGAAAATTTTGTTGAAGAAGATATCTCCATCAATGATGTGGTTGCAAAAAAACTAAACATTAAAATTCCTGATAAATATCGGATGGGAAAAAATGTCAGGCAGAAGCCATTCAATCCACCGGTGAGGATTGCGATGGTACACTATGTTTTTTCACCGGATTGCGATGATGTGACTACCGGTATCCTGGCACGCTACAAGGAAACAGGGCACATACGGGACAAGGATTTCATTTTCGATGAATATAATGCCAACGCCGACGTTGGTACGCTGAATACCGTTGCTCGGGTGGTAGCTGATAAAAAATACGACCTAATCTTTGTGACAGTTCTGGCAGCAACCCAGGCGCTGGTGTCTAAAATATCGAATGTTCCCATTTTGTTTACGGTGGTTGCTGATCCGGTTGGCAACGGGTTGGGAAAATCCTACAACGACCACAAATCCAATCTGGCAGGTATTGATTGCATGGCATACACGGATGAAGGGCTGGTATTATTGCAAAAATATATTCCCGGAGCCCGAACCCTGGGGGTCCTGTATTGCCCGGGTGAAATGGCCTCGGTTAGCGGATTAAGGGAACTTGAACAATCATGCAAAAACAAAAATATCAAACTGATTGCTGTTCCGGTAAATACAGTATCGGAGGTAGTGGATGCGACCACCATGCTATGTATGAAAAACATTGATGCCATTTCCCAGATGCCCGACAATATCACCATACCAGGTTTTTCCAGCATGGTCAAGATTACAAGGAAACACAAAGTCCCGCTTTTCTGCTATATATCGAGCCAGGTTGAAATGGGCGCCATCGCCGCAATTGCCGGTGATTTCGTGCAACAGGGCCGCGAAATTGCCGACGTGTCCTTCGAAGTGATTAAGGGGAAATCTCCGTCAGCAATTCCCTTTAGCCGCATCAAACAGATCAGAACGGTCATCAATCCTCAGGCAGCCAGTGCATACGGCCTTGAAACGCCAAAAGCTGTTTATGATATAGCCGACCATATTGTTAAAAATGGACAGTTGCAAAAAAATGAGTTACCCACAAAAAAAATCCAATAACACCCGGCTGGTATGAGCAATCTGGAAATTAACATGGAACATCGGGATGATTCAAGAGTCCTGCAATGCATTGGCAGGCTGGATGCCAGCAGGGCAGGTCATCTCAACGATTATATCGACCGTTTGGTGAGGGAGGGTCATTATCATATTTCGCTCGATCTTACAGGCCTCGAATACCTGAGTTCAACAGGGATCAGGTCCCTGTTAACCCAGCACAGGAACCTTAAAGCGGTAAACGGGTATCTCTACATTGAAACCATGTCGGACTATGTCAGACAGATTTTAACCATGGCCGGGTTGGCCGATACCTTTAACCGACCATCCCTCGATTTTTCGTTGGCAGAAAGTAAGGAGGTGCAACAGGTACGGATGGAAGAACACGGATTTGCATTTAATTTTTCAGCCCTGCTCCCCGGCGGAAAAACCGTGGTCGAATTGTATGGCAGGCCGGAGCTGATGAGGGTTTCAGGGTACACATCCCACGATGCACGGTCGGTTGAATCGGAGGATCACCATTTTGCTTTTGGATTAGGTGCCATCGGAAGTTCGTATGATGAATGCCGGAAGCGGTTTGGTGAATACCTTATGGTGGGGAAAAACATTGCCTATCTGCCTGCCGATGGTTCGAAAAAACCAGACTACATCGTGGACAGCGGGAAATTTATTGCCTCGCTGATTGAATTGTACGGCCTGCATTTCCGGGGTAATTTTTCCCACCTTGTTCGATTTGATCCGCTCGATTCTAAAAACACAATCGGGATAAGCCAACTGGCAGAAAGTTTTTTCAGGCTTTCAGAATGCCAACAGATGGCTTTGGTAATGGTCGCCGAGAGTGGTGGATTAATCGGAACATCATTAAATGCATCGCCCGTTGACGGGAGGAAAATCTTCACTTTTCCAGAGATAAAGGATGCGGTCAATTTCACCACCGAACAGGTTCACAATAAGATGCTCACACTTTCTGTCGGTTTTCTTTCGTATGAGAAGAATACGGCAACCGGAAGATTTTTACGACCGATGATTCCCGGAGCCCCGTTGACCGGGCACATTCATACGGCTGTGTTTCCTTATGTTCCCCTGAAGAAAAAAGATATCGATCTGAACGAAACCATCGAATACCTTTTCAACACATCTGAGCTTACCGATATCCTTCATCTCACCAACGATGCACGTGAAATCGCCGGTCTTGGTGAAAGCCAGTTTGTTCATGGATTTTGCTGGATCGTTCCCGTTGAGTCAGCCCATTATGTTTCAAATAAATAATTTTTCAAAATGTCATTACTCATTGGATCAATCACCATTGGATTAATCCTTGCGCTACTGGCGCTGGGGATTTTCATCAGTTTCCGGATTTTCGATTTCCCCGATATAACGGTTGAAGGATCGTTTACTTTCGGAGCTTCTGCAGGTGCTGCGCTGATTGTTGCGGGTGTAAATCCGCTCGTGGCAAGCCTGGTTTCCTTTTTGGCCGGTATGGCAGCCGGGGCCATTACAGGGGTAATACACACCCGCTTCAGGATCAACCCGCTGCTGGCAGGCATCCTTGTAATGACTGCCCTGTATTCGATAAACCTTCATGTGATGGGGAAAAGCAACATCCCTCTTCTCAGTGAAACCACCGTTTTTACCTGGATTGAAAACCTGTCGAATCGTGTTTCAGGGATTGATGCCAGAACAATAATCATCGGGTGGGAGGTTGCAACGAGAGATTTATGGCTTTTGATGTTCTGCTTCCTTGCCATCCTGATGTTCTGCTGCATCCTGTGGTGGTTTTTCAAAACCAATATCGGGACAGCCATGCGGGCAACCGGTGACAATGACCAGATGATCCGTGCGCTTGGTGTAAACACCAAATGGATGATTATCGCAGGCATTGCACTTTCGAACGGATTTGTTGCGCTTTCAGGTGCAATGCTGGCCCAGTATCAGGGATTTGCCGATGTTCAGATGGGTATTGGAATGATGGTATGGGGGCTGGCCAGTGTCATCATCGGCGAGTCGATCATCAACGACAGGAGCGTTGGGATGGTGATTGCCGGTGCCGTAATAGGTTCTGTTTTATTCAGGCTGCTGGTAGCCATTGCGCTCCGATGGGGGCTGAATCCAAACGACCTGAAGATCATTACGGCGGTATTCGTTTTTATTGCGCTCATTCTACCAGGATTGTTGAAATACAGGAAGAGACTAACCTTAAAAAGAGGAGCACATGCTTAAAATTAATAATATCACAAAGACCTTCAACCCAGGTACTGTCAACGAAGTCAGAGCGTTGCAGGGGGTTTCAGTTGAGATAGAAGAGGGAGGCTTTGTTTGTGTGCTTGGGACCAATGGATCAGGAAAATCAACTGCCCTGAACGCAGTGGCAGGGGCATTTATCGTTGATGAAGGCACAATAAAGCTCGATGGCGTTGATATTACCAGGTGGAGTGAACACAAGCGTGCCAAATATATCGGCCGGGTTTTCCAGAATCCTTTCAGCGGAACGGCCCCGAACATGTCGATACAGGAAAACCTGGCCCTTGCAATGAAACGGGGGAAAACCCGTGGCATAGGATGGGGACTTCCGAAATCACTGGTCGGGGACTTCAAACGGTTGGTAAAACCTTTGAATATGGGGCTTGAAGAGCGGCTTGAAAGTCCGATGGGGAAACTTTCGGGCGGACAGCGGCAGGCGCTCACGCTGCTGATGTCGACCATACTGAAACCCAAACTGCTTCTGCTGGATGAGCATACGGCTGCACTTGATCCGAAGACGGCCAGCAAGGTGATCGATCTCACCCAGCAAGTGATCGCCAAAGACAGGCTTACGACGCTTATGGTAACGCACTCAATGCAACAAGCGGTCAACCTTGGCGACCGAATCATCATGATGCATCTTGGAAAAATCGCTTATGACTTCAGGGGGGAAGATAAAAAAAGGCTGAAGGTGAAGGATTTACTCACCCTTTTTGACGAACTCCGCCGGAAGGACAACATCGATCCGTCGGTTGCTGCTTTATTGGAGGAATATTACATTTAACATTACGAATTTTGCATTTTGCATTTTGCATTTTGCATTTTGCAAATGTAATGTATCTTTGCCGTTATATGGATAGGAATATATTATAAACGTATTGATGGTTAGCAACATAGTATGAAAATTATAACTACTTCGATTTTATTGGTAATTACCCTGCTTGCAGTTCCACTATTCAGCTATTTTTTCGGTACGGCACTTGGTTCTGCCGAGTGGAAGGCCCTTAACACCCTTATCATCATAACTGCTGTATTAATTGTTTATGCATTTATCGTTGGGGAACTTACCAATAACAACAGCCAGGTAGACAAGCTGTGGAGCATCGCGCCAATTGCTTATACATGGGTAGTTGCCGGTTACGGCGACTATACACCCAGGCTTGTACTGATGAGCGCTTTGGTTACACTGTGGGGAGTGAGGCTGACGATAAACTTTGCCCTGAAAGGAGCCTACCAATGGCGTTTCTGGACCGGAGAAGAGGATTACCGATGGCTGGTACTACGCCAGAAGCCAGAATTCAGCCCACGATGGAGGTGGTCCCTCTTCAACCTGTTTTTTATTTCAGGGTATCAAAACATCCTCATTCTGCTTTTTACATTACCGGCTATTGTGGCCCTTCAAAACAACGAGGTGCCACTGGGAGTTTTCGACTTTGCTGCAGCCGGATTGATGTTGTTTTTTATTGCATACGAAACACTTGCCGACATACAGCAATGGAACTTTCAAAGCAAAAAACGGGCGATGATCACGACAGGGGATGATCTTACCGGTGATTATCAGAAGGGATTCCTTGATAAGGGTTTGTGGGCTTACAGCCGCCACCCAAACTACTTTGCCGAGCAGACCATATGGCTTTGTTTTTACCTCTTCAGTGTGGCAGCCAGCGGCCAGTGGTTCAACTGGAGTATTGCCGGCGGCCTGCTCCTTGTTGTGCTTTTCCAGGGCAGTTCAAGCTTCAGTGAAGAGATTAGCGCCGGAAAATACCAGGACTATTCATTGTATCAAAAAAAAGTTCCCAGGTTTTTCCCCTTTGGCCGCACGAAATAATCACCTGCAAAGATGGTAAATCAAATAGACTTCAAACCCTTTTTCAGAAGGAGTAAAAAGAAAACGAGGCTGATCACGAAGAAAATGGCGATCATCAGCACCCCGGTGCGCATCCCGCTGGTGAGGCTGTTCATCAGGCCGAACAAGACCAGACCGCAAACGGTGGCCAACTTTTCCATGACGTCGTAAAAACTGAAATAGGAGGTATGGTCGGTGGTCTCGGGAAGCATCTTTGAATAGGTCGACCTCGCCAGTGACTGGGACCCGCCCATGACGAGTCCAATGAACACGGCGGCAATGATGAAACCTCTTGCCGATTCAACAGTGTATGCTCCAAAGCAGACAAAAATCCAGATAACCACCGATAAGATAAGTGCGCGGAAATTCCCGATCCGTTTCGACAGTCTGGAAAATGACCAAGCGCCGATTACTCCGACAAACTGGATAAGGAGAATGGTGGGAATAAGGACCTCATCGGAAAGTTTAAGCTCCTTGGTGCCGAATGATGCAGCCATGAACATGACGGTGAGCACACCCATCATCATAAAGAGGAAGCCTGTAAGATAACAACTCAGGTTAAACGACTTTCGTACCTGAACGAATACAGTCATTAATTCCCTGTATCCGCTGGTGATCACATTTTCACGGCCAGTCCGGTGACGGAATGTATATTTGGGGAGCCTCCAGAAGGTAATCTGGGCGAACCCAATCCACCATATGCCTACCGACAGGAATGAGATACGTGCAGGGAGCGGCGACCCTTCGGGAATTCCGAAAAAGCCAGGGAACTGGATCATCCATATGTTGAATAACAGGAGTATGACTCCTCCGATGTAGCCCATGGAATAGCCACGGGCTGAGATCTTGTCCTGGTCTTCCGGAGCCGCAATAACGGGGAGGAAGGAGTTGTAGAATACGATGCTCCCCGCATAACCAAGCGTTCCCATGCCGAATGCGATTACCCCCAATGCAATATGGTCGTGGTCGAAAAAATAGAGGACCATGCAGGATACCGAACCTATAAGGGTGAAAACCTTCATGAAGGTCTTCCTGCGTCCGGTGTAGTCGGCCAGCCCGCTGAAAAGCGGTGAAAACACACCAACGATGAAATAAGCAGCGGCGACGGTATATGAATACAGGACGCTGTTGACCACCTTGATGCCAAGGAAGGAAACCATGCAATTGTCGCCGCTGCAGGTCACCGCATTGTAATAGACCTGGAAAATTGCTGACGCAATCGTGAGCTGGTAAACCGAATTTGCCCAATCGTACATGATCCATCCATTGATGACTTTAGGGTCACCCTGCCTGATGGCCGGGATACGTGCAGAATGTGCAATAAATGACATGGGCTGGTTTATATATAAAAACAAATATACTTATATTTATCATTGGATTCTGACCCGAAAAATCGCCTGAACGAAACCGCTATCTGTTGAATAAATGATTTTTGGAATACGATGCCCTTTTAGGTAAAATGATTCAATTGATATATCTTTGTGATACAAACTTTTCTCTATGGACGAAATGTCATTTCAGCATTATCTGCTCGGTTTGTTTGCCGTAGCCAATAACATTGCGGCTATACCACTGTATATCAACCTTATTAACGGAAGAACTGAAAAAGAGCAACATAAGATATGCAGCACCGCCACATTTGCTGCACTGGTCACGATGGTAATCTCCATGTTTGCCGGGCTTGCGGTTTTGAATTTTTTCCAGATCAGCATCCCGGCATTCAGAATCGCAGGGGGGCTTTTGCTGCTAAGTACCGGGTTCGGAATGATGAACTCTGTTCAGCGGTCGATTGAAATAGCAGAACAGACATTTTCCAAGATTATCTCGACTGCCATTATTCCCATCGCCATTCCCATAACAACAGGTGCCGGGACCATGTCGACAATCGTCCTGTTTGCCGAGAGCGCTCAAAATAAGCCGTACCTTCATTTTACCCTGATGGCGGCCATCGCCGTAATGACGGGTATTATCTACATTACTTTCTATTATTCTCCGAAGATTGTCAGGTTTCTGGGAGCCACCGGCCTTGATGTGCTAACCAAGATCTTCGGTCTGATCACCCTTGCCCTGGGGATACAGTTTATCTTAACCGGCCTTACGGCCGCATTTCCGAAGATCATGTGACCGGGTTCAAAAACAACTATTTATCCAGCATTCAAATGCCGAAGAAATACTGAGTCCGCCTCCGATTCCAAGGCGGGCATCAAATTTCTGTGCATGGGCCATGCGAAGTTTCAGTAAAGAAAGCAATAATAGGGAGAAAACTTTTTCATGATTGTTTGATCTTAATTCAAACATCAGATCCCTGGAAAAATGGATACAATTTGATAAATTTATGATTTCTGCTGGGACTGCATGAAAGTATTGCCAAGACGTTCGAGACCTTTAGAGCAGTCCCGGTTAGGTATACAGGCCTCAATAAACACCAGTTTGTCGGTTTCCCGGATAGCGGTTTTTATGGCTTGCTCCAGTTCTTCCTCAGTGGAGGCTTTGATACCTGTAACAAAAGATCCGTCGCCAAACATCCCGGGGAGATTTGCATACTGCCACATCTGGATGTCATTATAATGCCCGTCTTTGTGAAGCTTACGCTCAATCAGATACCCGTCGTTATTTATGAGTACCACTACCGCCGGACAGCGTTCCCTGATCAGGGTGGAGATCTCCTGCGCTGTCATTTGGAAGGCACCATCGCCTGTAAGGACCACAGGTCGTTTTCCGGGGCGCGCCAGGGCAACACCCAGCGCTGCCGGTGTGCAGAAACCGATGGAACAATAATAGGACTGGACAATGAAGTTCTCGGCTTCTTCGATATGGAATTCAGGAGTTGCACAAAAAGCATCGCCGGGTTCTGAAAGAAGGATCATATGGTTGTCGAGATAATAGTTCAGGCATTCGTAGAGACGTATTGCGGTAAGCTCACATGAAGGCTCAGGCATAAAAGGTTGCTTTGGAAGATACGATTCGGCCGGGTGGGAAGCCAGGTATGAACGGGGCTGAACAACCAGGGTTAGTTCGCGGATAAAATCTCCCAGTTGCACCTGGTGGTAAAAATGGCTGCCAATGCGGATCTGCCCTCCTCCGACGGTGATCATCCGGCGATTATCGAGGTTGATACTGAACAAACCTGTGTCGAGGTCGGTCATCCAGGCCCCGAGCGACAGCAGGCAGTCGGAATCTTCAACCTGGTGGCGTACCTTTTCCTTGCTCCAGGCGCCCTGGTAGATACCGGTAAACTGGGGGTGAAGTTCCGGCAATACCGATTTACTGCCCAGCATGGTGGCAAAGGGAACTTCTGTTGTTTCAATCAGCTGTAGAGCCTCTTTTCCGAGTCCAAAGCGGAGCAGTTCAATACCGGCCAGGACCATGGGGCTGGTTGCCTTGTTGAGTAATTCGGCAGCTTCCCTGACCGACTCAGCAAGGCTGTCGGGGTTTGAGGTTAACGGGATGAAAGTAAGAGGCTCCCCGGGTTCCCGGCATGGGGCATTGGTCATATCGGCCGGAAGTTCCAGATAAACAGGCAGCTTATGGGCCATGCAATTACTTATCACGCGGTCGATTTCATCGGGTGCTGTATTTGGATCAGACAGCAGGGCTGCATCAGCTGTAATTTTTTTAAAGATATCGAGCTGCAGGTAATAATTGGCTACGAGGTGATGCACCATGGCGCCGGCTTCCCTGCGCCGGGCCGGGGGAGCTCCGTTGATGATGATCACTGAAACATGCTCAGCAAAAGCGCCTGCCACGGCATTAATGATACTCAGCCCTCCTACTCCATAGGTAACAACTGCAGCGCCAATGCCATTAAGCCGGGCATAACCGTCGGCCGCATAACCTGCATTTAGTTCGTTGCAATTCCCTATCCACCGGATGGGACTTTCCATCACATTATCCAGGAAATCGAGGTTATAATCACCCGGAACTCCGAAAAGATGCTTTATTCCGATCTCCTGCAAACGATGGAGAAGGTACCTTGATACAGTGTAATTTTGGCTCATAAGTCTTTGATTGAAAGTAAAACGTTTGGTTAATAGTTATACTTAAGCAAAGATAGGGACAATGTTCGTTTAATATAAAATTGTTATTAATTTATCTTTTTTATTTGCGCTTTCCCCTTTAACCGGGCAAATTGTATTTTAACCACAGGCTTGCTGGCGAAACAGTCATGCTCAGGGTTCCCATATTTCGTGACAGTTGTTTTTTAGCATCACTTATCAGGCATGCTCCTATGATAGAAGAAGCCAGACCTGCCCCGACAAAAACCCACCCGGCGGCTTTTAATACAGGATTTCCCTCTTCAGGATATGGATCATCATAGTAGATTGTGTTTTATTAATGCAAACAGTGAATGAAAATGTGGATATTCCATGTGACCACTTTGAAAAATAAAACAGTAGCACATGAATATTTAGAATATTATTTAATGGTTTCCAAATGAAACTTCGTGCAGGGAGACATACAGGGACATGAGGATCAGGCAAGGTTTGACCTGTTAGAAATGCTGAGGAATGAGCCATTTTTGGCTGGCGTGCAAAGGGCAAGTTGAGTGTAGCGTCTGTCATTTTCGCACAACGTTAAGAAGTGGGACAATGATGGAGCATTCTAAAATTGCCATTTAGAATATAGCGGTACAACTTATTCCTTGCTTATTTTTACCTGTTCTTTAAGATACCCCAATATTCTTCCAAATCAATCAAACAGATAGCAGACTGGTTTTTTTCAAACAGTTAAAATAATCATTCCAGGATGCAATACACTTCCGTCTCCTGATGCCGCGAGGCAACCACGATTTTGATATCCCCGGCATGGCTGCTAAAGAGATCGTGCACCATTTGCGGGTGATTGTTTTCGGCTGAAAGATGGGAGAGTACCAGGAGTTGCATCCAGGGGGGGCGGTGGGAAGTAAAAAGATCAAGGGCCTGGTGATTGGAAAGGTGACCTTCGGCACCCCGGATACGATTTTTCAGGTAGAGCGGATAACGCCCTATTTCCAGCATACGCTCATCATAGTTTGCCTCGAGGAAGGCGGCATGACACTGGCCGAGATGACGCGTCACGTGGTCGCAGGCCATCCCGATGTCGGTGAAAACCCCCGCCGTGAGTCCATTTGCGCTGACCGTGAAGCTGTGTGGTTCGGAGGCGTCATGCCATTTTGGGAACGGATTGACACGAAGGCTGCCAATCTGCAACGGTATTTCTGCAGAAAACGGATACATCATCAGCGGGTCAAGGTTCAAACGGCTGTTATGGTAAGTAGCACCGGTAATGTAAACAGGAATCCCGTATTTTCTGGATAGAACTTCGGCGCCCCGTGTATGGTCGGTATGCTCATGGGTTATAAAGATCGCCTTTACTCCCCCGATGGGTAACCCCATACGGATCATCCGCCGCTCTGTTTCACGGCAGGAGATGCCGGCATCGATAAATACAGCCTCCTGCCCGTTGCCGATGTAGTAGCAGTTTCCGTTGCTGCCTGAATTGAGTGATGCGATATAGAGGGGCATAGGTGCAAAGTACGGAAAATTTTTTGGATGCCCCTTACAAAGAGGTTGCTTCCTTAGAGTATAAACTTCAAAAAAATATCACAGGATACACATAAAGAAAATTATATATCTTTGGTTGCCAAAATCATCGAAATGGAAACAAAAATGAACAGTGATATTAAGTTCTATTATCCCTCAAAGGACATCCTGAGGAAGGCGAACGTCAGGGAATATGAATCACTATATGAAAAGAGCATCCAGGACCCGGAAGGTTTCTGGGCCGCGGAGGCCAAAAAACTGGAATGGTTTAAGAAATGGGACAAGGTGCTTGATGACAGCAACAAGCCATTTTTCAAATGGTTTACGGGAGGCAAGATTAACATCGTTCACAATGCTCTTGACCGTCACCAGAAGAATGCCACACGAAATAAGCTGGCCATCATCTGGGAAGGAGAACCCGGAGATGTACGTACCTTTTCCTACCATGCCCTGAACAGGGAAGTGTCGAGATTTGCCAATATCCTGAAAGCCATGGGAGCGAAAAAGGGCGATGTGATCACGATCTATATGCCACAGATTCCCGAACTGGTGATCGCGATGCTGGCCTGTGCCCGCATGGGTGCAGTGCACAGCGTGGTATACGGGGGGTTCAGTGTTGAGGCGTTGGCAGAGCGGATCCACGACTCACAGAGTCGAATCCTCATCACCGCCGACGGGGGCTATCGAAGGGGAAAAACGACACACCTGAAGGCGATTGCGAATGAAGCGATGCAGCGTTCAGCCACCATCGAAGTATGCATCACGGTAAAGCGCACCGGTGAAGAGTGTTACATGGAAAATGACCGTGATTTCTGGTACCATGATCTGATGCTGATGCCACTCGATTGCAAGGATTGTAAGACCGAGGTGATGGATTCAGAAGATCCGCTTTTTATCTTGTATACATCGGGAACAACGGGAAAGCCAAAGGGGCTTGTTCACACACACGGTGGGTATGCCGTGTACACTGCCACAACGCACAAGTATGTCTTTGACATCAAGGCAGAAGACCGCTGGTGGTGTGCAGCTGATCCGGGATGGGTAACCGGTCACAGCTATATTGTGTATGCACCACTGATCAACGGAGCTACCATCATGATGTATGAAGGTGCGCCCAACCATCCTTATCCCAACCGTTGGTGGCAGATGATCGAAAAATACGGGATAAATATTTTATATACATCACCAACTGCTATACGCGGTCTGATGCGATACGGCGCGTCCTGGGCCAACCGCCATGACCTGAGTTCACTGAGGTTGCTTGGTTCGGTAGGGGAGCCCATCAATCCCGAAGCCTGGAAATGGTACCATGAGGTGATCGGCAAAAACCGGTGTCCGATCATGGACACATGGTGGCAAACGGAGACCGGTGGGTTTATGATCACCCCACTTCCCATCATGCCACTCAAGCCGGGATCCTGTGCCAAGCCTTTTTTCGGTAATGAAGTAGCTATCGTCGATGATCAGGGAAATGAGGTAAAACGAGGTGAGGAGGGAACCCTGGTGATAAAGAATCCCTGGCCGGGAATGGCGCGTACGATCCTGCATGATCCACACAGGTACGTGGAGAAATACTGGGAGAAATACCAGAAACAGGGCTGGTATCTTGCAGGTGATTCGGCACGTCAGGATGAAGATGGGTACTTTTGGGTCATCGGCCGAATTGATGACGTCATCAAGGTGAGCGGCTACCGGCTGGGTTCAGCCGAAATCGAAAGCGCCCTGGTGAGTCACCCGGCGGTAACCGAAGCCGCAGCCATCGCGCTCCCCGACGAACTGCGCGGAAACATCATCCATACAACGGTGACCCTTCGTGATGGCATCGCTCCCGGCGACAAACTGGCCGAAGAACTTAAAGATCATGTGGAGCGGGAAATCGGTCCGATTGCCAGGCCTGCATTTGTAGTTTTTGCCGATAAACTTCCCAAGACCCGGAGCGGAAAAATCATGCGAAGGGTGTTGAAGGCCATGGCGCTGGGACTCGATACAGGCGACCTGACAACGCTCGAGGAATAGTTTATTCGCTTTTTATCCTGAGGACAAGTATGTTTTTTCCGTCAGTGTAAGAATAATTGACACTTTTACACCTGCCAAGGATCAGTTTTAACGCGATATCATCTTCCAGGAGTTCTTCTTTCAGCGGATTCAAGGGGAGTCCGGCGCTTTCACATACCAGCTGCACATCACCCTCTTTTTCAGCATAGGAAAGGCTCAGGCTGATGCCTGCAAAATCGGTTTGCAGTTCCAGGAGTTCTTCGGCAATGTGAACAACAAAGCCAGTCACCTTTTTGGAAACCATATGTTTTTCGCAAAATGCCTCCATCTCCCCCTGCATAGCATACAGGTCATAATTCCTGCTTTTAATTCTGAAGTTCAGGCTGCGCACGCGGTTGATAAATGCCTTTGTTTTTTCTTTCTGTGGGTTATCAAAGATCTGCTGTGGCGTACCCTCTTCATAAATAATCCCTTCATCCATGTAGAAAACACGGCTGGAGGTGTTCCTTGCAAAATCCATCTCATGGGTAACGATGATCATGGTCATACCTTCACGCGACAACCTGCGGATCACCGCCAGCACTTCGCTGACCATGGTCGGATCGAGGGCAGAGGTAGGTTCATCGAAGAGGAGAATTTCTGGCTCCATGGCCATGCAGCGGGCAATGGCGACACGCTGTTTCTGACCGCCCGACAGTTCATCGGGGAAGCTGTCGGCTTTTTCGGCAAGTCCAACGATCTTGAGCAGTTCCATGGCTTTTGCATTCGCTTCGGTATATTTTTTCCCAAGCAGTTTGACCGGGCCGATTGTCAGGTTTTCAATCACCGACAGATGTGCATACAGGTTAAAGGATTGAAAGACCATCCCCATTTTCTGTCGAAGTTTGGGCACATTGGTATGCTTATCAAGCAGGGGAACATCATTGATAAAAATGCTTCCTCCGGTAGGCGTTTCAAGGAGGTTCAAACAACGCAGGAAGGTGCTTTTGCCCGTTCCTGATGGGCCGATGACTGAAATGACTTCTCCTTTTTTTATATTACAGCTTATATCCTTGAGGACTACCAGTTCGCCATAATGTTTTGACAGGTTTCTTACTTTGATCATCCTTTTACCTCCATCATTTTTTTAGCACGTTTTCTTTTGGGATCAACAGAGATTTCAACAAAGCCAAGGGCCCACGACAGCAGCCAGGCGAGAAACAAATAGATGAAAGCTACCATTAGGAGCGGGAAGAAGGCATCGAAGGTGCGGCTTCGTATGATATCGCTCGCCTTGGTAAGATCCTGAACGGCTATGTATCCAACGATAGATGTCATCTTAATAAGTGAAATAAATTCACCTTTGTATACCGGCAGTATGCTTCGCAACGCCTGAGGCAGGATGATGTAAATGAATGTGGGAATCTTCGCAAACCCTCCTGCAGTGGCGGCCTCTGTTTGCCCCTTGTCGATACCTTCGATTGAGGTCCTGAACATCTCTGAAACATAGGCTCCGAAGTTCAGTCCGAAGGCAATCACAGCGACAAACAAAGGATTGATGTTCACAGAAGCAAACACCACATAATAGATAATCATGAGCAGCACCAGCACTGGAGTCCCCCTCAACAGTGAAATGTAAAGTTTTGCTGACCCGGAAATGAGCTTGCCTTTCGACATACGCATGTAACAAACCAGGCCGCCTATGATTGTTCCCAAGAATGCAGCCAGGATGGAAATAATCATGGTAACGGCTAATCCGTTGAAGATATGCAGGTATCGTTTTTCCAGGATGATGTTGTTGTAAAAACTATCAGAAATGCTTTTGAAGATCGATTTTTCACCTGCAGCCGGATCCCCCTTGAGTGTAAAAGGACGATCAATGGCTGTTTTCTTCGCAATAATACTTACGCCTGAATTATAATATGGATCGGAAAAGTCAATTTGCTTTTTCCGTTCCCCGGTAATCATAAGTGAACTGGTGATCATATCGATCTTGTTGGTGGAAACCGAGGCCAGCATGGCTCCAAACTGGAGGTCGATTGGTACATATTCCTTCCCAATGCTGGCGGCAAAACGCTGGCCCATCTCAATGTCAAAACCGATTAATTGTCCGTCTTTTATAATGGTGGTGGGTAATCCCAGGTCACTCACAATGCCAACCTTCAGCTGCCCGTTCGTATTTGAGTTTTTAATTTCCGGCATGTCGCTCAGGCCCTTATCCATCCAACGGTCGGTCATGTCTTTATAAATGCCGTTTGCCTTAATTTCTTTCAGAAATGTGTTGAACTGTTCACGCAGCTGATCATTATCCTGGTTCAGACCAGCGGCTATATCAACTGCAAAAACATTTTCGGCAAGGATACCCAATTCCGGGTTTTTGCTGAATACATCCTTCAACCCTGTATGATCCATGAATACGACATCCACCTTATCTGAATTCAAGCCAAAAAGCATATCTGAGAGGCTCTGATACTGTAAAATCGTTGCGTTGGGAAAGGTTTTTGTGGCATAGGAATCGTGGATACTGCCAAGCAGTACGCCGATCCGTTTCGTTTTTATATCATCGATGGATTTCATTTTCGTGCCGGTTTCTTCGGGCACTTCTTCAAAAACGTCCCTTGAAACATCTTTCACGACAGCTGCCAGACCGCTTGGATAATAGCTTTGCGAGAAGAGTACACTCTTTGCCCTCTCTTCGGTGATGGAGAGTCCGGCGCCGATCATGTCCACTTTCCCTGACATAAGAGCCGGAATCATGGCGCCAAACTCCATATCGACGATTTCGATCTGTTTCCCGAGTTTCTTTGCAATGTATGTGGCATATTCAACATCGAATCCAACAATTCTTTGATTGCTATCCATAAAAGACATAGGTTCGGTCACCGCTGCCGTACCAAATTTAAGGATGCCATTTTCACTGGTGAGTTTGATATCGGGCATGGTTGCAGGGTTTCCGTGATGGGGAAACCAGCGTTTTTGCATGTCGTCGTAAGTGCCATCAGCTTTCAATTCAGCCAGAACCTTGTCCATGGCTGTTTTCAGTGCAGTATCCTGCATCCGCACCGCAAAACCGTATTGATCATCAAACAATAATTCGGGCAGAACAATCAGTCCGTCGTTCTTTGCTGTAATGTTTTTCAGGATGGGCAGGTCATACACTGCGGCATCTGCTTTACCATCCTTGACTGCAATGGAGCAATCGAGAACCCCGTTGTAATATTCGATTTTTGCATCAGGAAATTTTTTGAGCACAAACTGGTCTGCAGCCGTTCCGGTGGGAACGGCAAATGTTTTTCCTCCCTTCAGCATGTTGAGGTTTGTGATCTGCACTTCTTTGTTACCGCATCCGGCAAGTGCAAGCACAGCAAAAAAAATCAGCAATTTCAGACAGGTGTTCATGGTGTTCAGGCATATTTGAATACAGAACAAACATACACAAAATCTTGTTTGTGTAAAAGCGTGTGTCACTGTTTGGCATAAAAAATATGGTTTCTGCTGCTATGCAAGGCATTGGATGCTCCGGCAATAAATGTAATGCTGGTGGAGGAAAGTTTTGTAAGTAATACGGATCTACCTGGCGGAAATTATTTTTTGCTATATTGCAAGGTTAAAAACCTAGCCCATGAAATGCCCATAAGGACAACGTCCATACCAACCATGAATGTTAATTTATGGGTATTCCATGTGACCATTGAAATCAAAATTATTAACCCATGAAAAAATCAATTACCCTCAGGGGAACGGCAATCACTGTGGTTCTTCTGGTAGTTATCGTGATCCTTTCAGGATGTGCCAATAAGGAACTTGTTACCGAATGTCTCAAAGGCCACACCTACGGTTTCTGGGGCGGCCTGTGGCACGGGATCATTGCTCCCATCGACCTTATCGCCATGCTTTGGCGGGAGGATGTATCGGTTTTTGCGCAGAACAACAATGGTGCATGGTATGCTTTCGGATTCATGATCGGAAGCGGGGGGTGGGGATTCCTTGGAGGAAACAGGGCAAAAAGTTACAAACATTAACAGCTGACTTTTATAGAAAAACTTACGTTTTTTGGCATCGGCCTGTAGATCGGACGCATCACGCTTCTCTGCCCGGCCATTGCACTGGTATAGAACTGCCTTCGCCGGATCTTTCTTTAGCCAATGAAAAAATTTATGAGATAATAACTGATCATGCCTACAACGGCAGATGCCGGTAAGGTAAGCACCCAGGCAACCACCATGTGCCCCGCAACACCCCATTTTACAGCAGAGAACCGTTTAGAGGAACCTACTCCCAGAATAGAGGCAGAAAAAACATGTGTTGTACTGATGGGTGCACCAAGTAAGGAGGCTGAGATGATCACCAGGGATGATGAGGTTTCTGCAGCAAATCCATGAATGGGGCCCATCTTGAAAATCTTTTTCCCCATGGTTTTAATGATTTTCCATCCCCCGTTGGCTGTTCCGATTGCCATGGCAAGTGCACAGATAAACTTTACCCATAAAGGAACCTCTATGGCAGGGATCTGGTGAAACAGGAAAAGCGCAAGCGTAATTATTCCCATTGTTTTTTGCCCATCGTTGCTGCCGTGCGACATGGCCATGAAGCCTGCCGCGATGATTTGAAGCTTCCTGAATAGTTTATTCATCTTCCGGGGATTCAATTTACAGGTGATCCAGGCCAGTAAAAGCATCAGGAGGTATCCGCCGATGAATCCGGATAAAGGTGAGATGAACAATGGAATGATGACTTTGTTGAAAATGGAACCGTATTGCAATGTGTCCCATCCTTTATAGGCAATGGCGGCCCCGATGAGTCCGCCGACCAGGGCATGGGAGGAGGAGGAGGGAAGTCCGAAGTACCAGGTGATCAGGTTCCAGATGATGGCCCCCGTCAGGGCGGCCAGGATGAGGGTCTGGCAACCGGCAATAATTTCAGGATTTACAATTCCTTTCCCGATGGTGGAAGCCACATGTGTGCCGATAAAGGCGCCCACGAGATTCAGGGAGGCTGCCATCAGAACTGCCGCTTTCGGCGACATCACCTTTGTAGAAACAATGGTGGCAATTGCATTGGCACTGTCGTGAACGCCATTGGTGTAATCAAACACAATGGCAATCAGAATGATCAGGATGAGCAGGAGAGGTACGTCAGGCATTTTTCAGGCTTATTCCTTCGATTGTATTAGCTAATACTTCAGCATTGGCAAGTGCTTCTTCTATCCGGTCGAAAATATGCGACCATTTTATTATTTCAAGCAGGTCACGGGTGTTTTCATTCGGACTTTCATAATTTTCGCCAAGAGAGAGCAGCAGGAGCATATCGGCTTCAATCTTCAACTCCTTAACAATTTCAGCATGTTTCTCAACCTCTTTCCGTTTGCTGAGTTCGACAAGCATCATTGAAATGGAAGTGTTAATCAGCCTCAGCTTACGAACAAGTTCTTTTGCACCTGGGGTTACGTGATCAAAATTATAGAGACCAATCCGTGCGGAGATGGCGCGCATTGCATTCAACAGATTTTCCTGCGCCATATTGATTGCATGGATGTCTTCGCGGTCGATGGGTGTAATGAAAGTAAGTGAAAGCTGCCTTGCGATCTCTTTCGAGATGTCATTCCCGGCATATTCATTCTTGACTATTTTGCTGCATTTCAGTGAAACATTGGTGTAATCATCAAACAGTTCAGTCAGGATCTGTGATGTTTCGACCAGAATATCATTTTGTTCCTTGAATAATTCAAAGAACCGCACAATCTTGGGAAAAAAACTCATACTTAAAAATTACTTTAATGGAAGAATGGTAGCTGACAGATAAACTCAGGCTGATCAAAAAGTTTAAAGGAATAAAATTAAACTTAATTCAAGAATAAAAAAATCAAAATCTATTGAATAAGATATTATGCTCCCTGATATGATATTCTCTCACCAGCCAGGACTCGATTGTTTTGTAATCGAGGAAAGAGTTGGTATCCCTATAGACTTCTATCATCCGGGGGATGATCACCATCGGATTTCCAAAGAACCTGAATGGATTGAGCAGGTCGGTCCGGGTTTTAAAATGCTCCTCAACAATTGTTCCGCTAACCAGGTAGATTTCTTTGTTCATAGAATCAAAAGTATAAATTTTCCTGAAGCAAAATGGTTCAATAACAAAGCAAATTATTGATCTTTCCTTTTACTTTTGCACCTCACTTGCTGATAAACCGATATGCAAATATCTGATTCGAATAAGAACCCATCACGATGTTCCATCCTGCTTACCGGAGGAGCAGGCTTTCTCGGACGAGCTATTGTAAATGAACTCCTTTCGGCTGATTCCCTCGTTGATTTTTCGTTACTGCGGATTTTTGATGTGAAAACCTTTGATGGCCCATCCGATGGCCGCATTGAGAAAGTCATCGGCGACATCCGGGATGAAAATGCAGTTTTCATGGCTTGTCAAGGGATCGACGTTGTAATTCATTCAGCAGCGGTTGTTGACTGGGGAACCCGACCTGAGGAGGAGGTTTATGCAGTGAACTATACCGGTACGGAGCATGTGGTAAAGGCATGCCTCACAAATGGAGTCAAACATCTCATTTATACCAGTTCCCTTGATGCCATCTATGCAGGTAAATCCCTGGTTGATATTGATGAATCCATTCCCTATCCGGCCAAACATCCAAACATGTATTGCCGGAGCAAGAAAATGGCGGAAAAACTTGTGCTTGAATCCAACATGAATCCGTTAACTTCGGGTGCAAACATAGATTTATCCTCTAACCCATCCGTCAAACAATCTTCAGGTCAACCAATCTGCCTTTCGACCTGTGCTCTTCGTCCGGCCGATGTTTATGGACCGGGTGATCCCTTCCATATCGGGTCGCTAATCGAAATGGCCAAAGGCGGATTTTATGTTCGCCTGGGCGATGGAACCTCGCTTTCGCAACATGTTTTTGTGGGAAACATTGCCCGGGCCCACCTGCAGGCGCTGCATGCCCTGATGAATGGCAAGACAGCCCTTGCCGGCAATGCCTATTTCATAACCGACAGCCCACCTTCCAACTTTTTCAGGTTTTTTGATGCCATTGTAGAGGGGGCAGGCTACCGGATAAAGCCAAAAAATATATGGATCCCCCGTGATATTGCTTTTGCCATGGGCGCAATAGCCGAATTTTTCGCTATACTTATCCGCCCTGTGAAAAAATACAACCCCAAGTTCAGCCGGTTTGCCGTGCTGTATACCTGCAACAACTTTACCTTTACCTCTGCAAAAGCGGCAAATGATTTTGGATTTGTTCCGAAATATTCGAAAGAGGAAGCATTCGAACTAACGGTTGGATACTATCGGGGAAGTGACGGAAATGCGTGATGTATTAACTTTGAACATTTATGAAAACCTGAATACTAATTAATTTGCAACTGTTTTACAACGGAATTTCTTCTATGGAAGGGGTTCTTTTGAATAATTTTGCTTTTTGAAATGAAACCCCACATGACAACTACAAATTTTAATATGACCATCAATCAACAAATTTACCGATGAAAACATCCCTGAAAATTATACACTGGACCCCACGGATCATTTGTATTCTTGCCATTTTATTTGTCAGTATGTTTGCCCTCGATTCGTTCGATCCAAGGATGACAACCGGGCAACAACTTCAGGCCTTCGCTATACATCTCATCCCCACCTATGTTCTGATTTTTTTCCTGGTTATCGCCTGGAAATGGGAGTTGATCGGAGGCCTGATGTTCATGATCCTTGCACTGGGGTTTACTCCATTGATCTATATGCACAATTACAATATGAATCATTCGGTGATGATGACCCTGTCAATAGTGTTAATGCTGCTCTTCCCCTTTGTTCTCACCGGTGGACTTTTTGTATTCAGCCATTTTCTGAAGAAAAAGAATCAATCATAGTCAGCTCCGGTATAAAATGAACGTAATGTAAAAAAGCAGTTTGTTTTGTATCTACCGGGACGATGGTGCATTCATATTGATAGGTTTCACGTATGAAAAATTAATCTCGATTTCAGTACGGGCACAGTAATAAGTTTTAACTTTAGGGCATGATTTGCATTAAAAAAACGCTGACTGTTATATTTTTGTTCTTTCTTACTGGTTTTTCATTTTCCCAGCAATATAACTTTACCACCTATTCCATTGAACAAGGGTTGTCGCAGAGTGTTGTCAATTGCATCTTTCAGGATTCAAAGGGATATATCTGGGTCGGAACGCAACATGGGTTGAATAAATTCAATGGATATTCTTTTGAGAGCTTCACTTTCAATCCGCTGGACACCAATTCTATTTCCAATAACTGGATCTATTCGGTTGATGAGGATGCCAGCGGAAATTTATGGGTGGTTACCAAGGGCGGGTTGAATGAATTTATAAGGAGCTCGAAAACATTTAACCGGTTGCACTTCGATACCGGGAACCAAAATGCCATTGACCATTATGCCTATGATGCCATAGTATCGCGAAGCGGCAAGATTGTGATCAACATGATGCCGGCACTGGTTATTTATGATCCAGTAAAGAAAGATTACGAATACCATACCAGCAGAATTGAATACGATGGCGCGATTAAGGACAATACGATCCCGCTTATAGAGGATGATGCAGGCCTGTTCTGGATCGGTTCGACCAGGGGCCTGACCTGTTTCGACCCGGGGAGCGGGAAATTCAGCTATTTTCTTCACGATCCAAAAAAACCCAATACCCTTAGCAATAATAGCATCACAGCCCTTTTTGAAGACCGGACCGGAAATATCTGGATCGGGACCGCTTATGGCCTCAATGTTTACCAAAAAAAGGCAGGGATATTCACAAAATATTTCAATGATCCCAAAAATGAATTTTCGCTGAGCAATAATTTCATCCGGGCAATAATGGAGGATGAACAAGGAAATATCTGGATCGGGACAGAGGGGGCAGGATTGAATAAATTGATTAATCCTTCGGGTAACAAGACGATTTTTGAACGCTTTTCCAGTGAAAAAAGCGGGTTAGGCCACAATATTGTCCTTGCGCTTACAATCGACCAATCGGAGAACCTGTGGATCGGGACACTTAAAGGGATAAGCAAAACGGACCTTAAAAGGCAAAAATTCAGGTTATACCGGAACAATGATTCTCCCTACTCTGTTGACCTCCTTGGTAATGTGATCGCCTCAATATTCAAGGATGATAACGGATGCATCTGGGTTGGCAACTGGGGGCAGGGTTTGAACATCCTTGACCGGAAGACGGGAAAGATCGAACATTTTTCAACAAGTCTTCCGAAAAATCATCACCTGGTCAACGACTTTGTCCATATTATTTTTGAAGATTCCGAAAAAAGGATCTGGATTGGTACCCGCGATGGTATCCTGATATATAAAAAAGAGAATAACTCTTTTGTCCGGTTAAAAGACTTTTTCGAAAATCCAAAATTGCCTGATTTTCAGGGATTTCGAATCAACAAGATTATCCAGGATGAAAGGAAACTATACTGGATTGCAACACAAAACGGTTTGTATAAACTTAACTTGTCGGATGGTACCACTGAGCGGTTTTATATGGAGTCGGGAGAAGATCACAGGATCAGCGCAAATCTGGTATATTGCATTCTTGAAGACCACGAGGGAATGGTTTGGATTGCCACACTGAACGGGATTGATGTTTATAATCCGGCTACCGGAAAGATTGGCCATTACAGAAAGGTTCAAGGTTCATCAAATTCGTTGTCCGATAATTTTGTGATCTCGTTGTGTGAGGATCACAGCGGGAATATATGGATCGGAACAGGCTCAGGTGTTAATAAATTTGTTAAAAAGGATTCTTCCTTTCACTATTTTTTCCGAGAAAATGGCCTCTCCAACGACCAGATTTTTGATATCCTGGAGGATAACAATCACAATCTCTGGTTCACAACAGGAAGTGGTCTTTCGAGATTCGACAGTGCAGATGGCACTTTTAGAACCTACACGGTGGAGGAGGGATTGCAGAGTCTCGAATTCAACATGCGCGCTGTTTGTAAGGGAAAGGATGGAGAGGTTTTCTTTGGAGGCATGAATGGATTTAATTCATTTTACCCTGATTCGTTGCTTGATAACAGGTTCCTGCCCCGGATTGTTTTTTCGGCATTTGATAAGACAAACAGCAAAGGATTAAATGAGCGTTTTGATCCGGAAGGGTTGCAGGAGATCGTTTTAAACTACAATGATTATTCCTTTACCCTTGAATTTGCCGCTCTTGAGTATACCAATCCTGAAAAAAACAGTTTTGCATACAAGATGGAGGGAATTTCGAATGAATGGATAGAGATTGGCAGCCGCAGGTTCGTTCCGTTCTCGAATTTACCACCGGGGGAGTACATTTTTTCCGTAAAAGCTTCCAACAACGACGGGGTGTGGAATGATGCAGGTAAAAGTCTGAAAATTATTATAAAACCTCCATGGTGGAAGAGTTATCCCGCCTATGGTTCCTATATTCTTGTTCTCATCCTGCTTATTGGTCTTTATATAAAATGGCGGACAGGGAAACTGATCCATGAAAGAAACCAGCTTGAAGAAAAAGTTCGTGAACGAACTATGCAAATAGAAAAACAAAAGGATGAGTTAATTAAATCGCAGCAGGAACTTGATTTGATCAATAAGGAACTTGAGCAGCGTGTTGAAGAGCGGACCATAGAATATTTGCTTGCCAAGGAGAAAGCTGAATCGGGCGACAAACTGAAGACGGCTTTCATGCATAACATTTCGCATGAGATCCGCACACCGCTTAATGGGATCCTTGGATTTGGCCAATTGATGCTGGGGGAAAATGTTTCTTCTGATGAACGCGAAGCCTATTTTGAGATTCTACAACGGAGTTCGGATCGACTGATGAAAACGGTTACTGACTACATGGATATTTCACTTGTCGCCTCGGGAAACATGGAAGTAAACAATAAGACTTTTGATCCGGTTGATATGTTGAAGGAGATTTATGAGCGGTTCTCAAAAGCATGTAGGGCTAAAAACCTTATGTTAACGCTTCAGACACCAATCACAAAAAGCCAGTTTAAATTTATCTCAGACCGTGAATTGTTGAACAAGGTATTGGGGCACCTGGTAGATAATGCGATAAAGTTTACGCAGCAGGGAGCTGTGACCATTGGGTTTACTGTAAAGGATGATAAACCCGAATTCTTCGTTAAAGACACGGGTGAGGGTATTTCCCCAAAGGATCAGGTTCTCGTATTTGAAAGATTCGAACAGGTCGATTCTGCAAACCTCCGGGCGCATGATGGAAGCGGGCTTGGCCTTTCTATTGCAAAGGGGATTGTAGAACTGCTTGGAGGCAGCCTCTGGCTTGAATCGGAAAAAGGAGAAGGCGCTACATTCTTTTTTACTGTGCCGGTTGAGATGACCAGTGTTGAAAATGTATCCATCGAGGAAACAAAGTCAGATAAAGAAGAAGGGCCACTCATACTGATTGTTGAGGATGAAGAGTCGAAGAGCTTCCTGGTTGCCCAGATTCTGGAGAGAGAAGGACTGGCGTTTTTGGTTGCCACAGATGGGAAACAAGCGGTTGAGGCCTGTCGCAAAAACCCAATGATATCCCTGGTTTTAATGGACCTGAAAATGCCGGTGATGAATGGTTTCGAGGCAACAAGTGTAATAAAAACGCTCTTGCCCCATTTGCCCGTTATTGCCATCACAGCCTATGCCCTGAGCGGTGATAAAAAGAGAGCACTCGATGCGGGCTGCGACGACTACCTTTCGAAACCTATCAGTAAGGAGGCGCTGTTAACGAAGTTAAAACAGTTTGGAGTGACAACATCGTTCCGCTGCTGACAACCTCAGCAGTTACCGAATTCACAAAAACCGCCGCAAACACCGCCAGTGCGATCACCTCCGATGACAGGGCTCATGAGATTCATCAAATGATCACAATACAACTTGAATAAAAAGACAAACACGTACCATGCCAGCGTGGTAGGAATTTTTAATTTCGAATACTCCGTCGGATGGTTTCAAACAATTCCTGGTTTCGGATAGGCTTACTTATAAAGGCAGCGCATCCTGCTTCCATGGCGCGTCGTTCCTCTTCAGGTTGGGTGTAGGCAGTCAAGGCAATGATGCGCAGGTCGGGGAATAAGGTTTTAGCCTGCCTGGTGGCTTCATATCCGTCCATGACAGGCATCTTAAGATCCATCAGGATCAGGTCGGGTTTTTGCTTCCCAAGGATGGCCAGTACCTCTTTCCCGTTGGTGGCGCGGATTATTTTCTTGATTCTTTTTGCGAGCAGGATCTCAAGTAATTCAAAATTGTTATCCTCATCTTCGGCAACAAGGATTGTCAGAACGTCCATTGAAAATGGCTTTTCATTTTCGACGGAATGGACTGAAGGTTTTTGTTCCCGGAAAGGAATGGTCAGAAAGAAGATCGATCCCGCTCCCGGGGTTGATTCCAGCCTGATCGATCCATTCATCACTTCAGCTAACCCGCTGGCAATACTTAGTCCCAAACCGGTACCGCGAATGCCTTGGGTGGGCTCATGGTTCACCTGGTAAAACCGGTCGAAGATCTTTCCCTGTTCTTCCAGGGGAATTCCAATACCCGTGTCGTGCACATAGAATTCGATATCTTCTGCTAATCTTCTGTAGCCAAAATTTATTGTACCGTTGGGTGTGAATTTGATCGCATTGCCAATAAATCCAGTGATGACCTGCCTTATTTTTTCCCGGTCGGAAACGATCAGATCAGGACATGCCGGTTGATTAAAATCAAAATAAAACGCAAGGCCTCTTTTTGTAACCATCTCGGACATTGAAATATGAATGTCATCCATCAATTCACGAAGGGAGAACCCAGTCGGATTATAAGGTATTCTTCCGCTATCCATCCGGGAGATCTCCAGCACATCGTCGATGATGCTAAGCAACTGTTTGGAATTTGAACTAATGATGCTGAAAAATCGCTCCTTCTCATGCTGTTCAAATTCGTCTGATTGCAACAGTTCAGTGAATCCAAGGATCGCATTCATCGGGGTTCGGACTTCGTGGGAAATGTTGTTCAGAAAAGCAGTTTTCAGACGGGAAGCCTCTTCAGCTACCTCTTTGGCATGCAGAATGGCCTGTCCGGCCTGCTTTAGTTCTTCGATATCGTGGCTTATGGAAATAATATGCGGAATGCCATTCAGGTTGATTACAGCCGCCGACATCAGTCCTGTGTGGCAGGTTCCATCTTTAAAACGGAAAACTGCTTCAAAATTAACAACCTTCCCGTTCCTTTTTAATATTTCTATCATCTTGGCCCGTTCGGCCGGATTAGCCCATATATTTAATTCAAGAGAACTTTTTCCGATAACCTCTTCCTTGCTGTAGCCTGTAATACTGCAAAATCCCTCGTTCACTTCGATATACCTGCCCGTTTTAAGGTCGTTGATATTCACCGCATCGGGGCTGGTTTGAAAAGCAAGTCTGAATCGTTCCTCCGCCTCTTTCAGGCTGATTTCCGCCTTAATCCTGTTCATTGAAATGGCTGCCTGGTTAACGATCATTTCTATCGTACCTGCATATGCGGATAGATCTTTCTGGCAAAGTACAATAAATCCACCTAAATGAAGGTCGTGATAAATATATCCGAGGGTGTAAATCTTTTTGATTTTCAGCATCTTCTCAACACCAAGGGTGAGGATTTTCGGGAACCTGCGTGTGGCCAACTCGTATAAGCCGCCGGGAAACTCCTCGAATTTCCTGCTTTGGTATAATTTGAGTTCATTTTCAGTGATGTCTTTCATATAGAATTCCATCTCAAAGGGATCAAGACCAAGGGCCTGAGTAAGTCTGTTCCTTGGGACTTCGAGGCCTTTATGTGCAAAAATTTTTCCGATTCCCGTATACTGGTCGATGTTGGTAGAAAATACGATCCCCTCGCCAAGAAGATCATGCACCGTTTGAACAACCAGCTCATGAACTTCATTCAGCAAATCGATTTTCAGAAGCAGGGATTGAAAATCAACAAGAATCCTGTTTGTTTTTTCCGTGTTTTTTCTGAATGTTATATCGCGCGACACTCCATGGCCTCCTGCAAGATTGCCCGCTGAATCAAACAACGGACTAATCAGGACTTCTGAATCGCGGATGGATCCATCTTTGCAATAATGCTGGATTTCGGCAGTTACAGAAAATCCGGGAGGGACTGATTCTTCATTTGCCATTTTCTGTCCCATCCTGTAAATATCGACAACCTTTTCAAGCGACTCGGGTGGATAAATATCCTCGGGCCTCAGGCTCATGAATTCTTTGGGTGTATAACCTCTTTGCCTGAATATGGAAGGACTCACATAGGTGTATTGCATCCCGATATTCATCATCCATATAACATCGGATGTTTGTTCGGCGATCTGCCGGTATTTTTCTTCACTGTCGCGCAAAGCATTCTCTGCTTTTTTGATGTCGGTGATATCCCTGCCAAAAACGACAATCCCTTTCCTGGTTCCGTCAGGATAATACAGCGGTACTTTTACCACATCAAATACATGTATACTTCCTCCAACATCAGGTATGTTTTCGACCACCCTTGAGGTTTTTCCTTGTTCCCATGCAAGGTCGTCTGTTCCCTGACAATTTCTGAAAGCATCCTGAAACATGGGTGCAGTGTAGTCGGCAAGTTCAAACTCGGTTTTACCTTTATAATCAACACCCGTCAGTCCATAATGGTCGAGGATGCTTTCATTTACCTGCATCCATCTCCCTTCGGCATCCTTGAAACAGATGATATCCGGGGAGGAATTAATCAGGGTATGCAGTCGTTCTTCACTTATTTTCAATGCTTTATCCCGGGCGGTGATGTCATGGATCAGAATCAGGACCTGGTTCTCGTCAATTATTTGTATATGGCTTTCCACCAGGATGTATTCCCCTGATTTTTTCAAAATCCTGCGTTCCCTGACAATCGTTTCACCATTCTTGATCGATTGTTTATCTGGCGTCTCCCAAAGAAGGAGGTTGTCCGGAACAAAATCATACAAGGTCAGGCGCAGCATCTGTTCACGGTCTATTTCAAGCAAACTGCAGCAAAATGGGTTAACATCCAGGATTTGACCCTCAAAATTGCTGACAATAAACCCGAATTTGGCCTGTTCGAAAAGTCGGTGATAAAACGAGTGATAGGATATTTCATTCATAGCCTGAACATCTTGTTGTTATGTTTAGGCTATAAAATTAAGTTTTTTTATGAATTAACCAACCTGTCGGCAACCAATACCTTTGGAAATTTCATGGGGATGCGGTAGCTTTTAAAGGGTGCGACGGAAATTCATTACTTTTGGTCCATAAATACAATAAACGGGAACGGAATTGAAATCGTCTCATTTCGAAAAACGGACACGGATTATCGTGGTACTGACTGCCATCACCATGGCGGTGGAGATAACCTTTGGCTATTATACCAACTCAATGGCCTTGCTGGCCGACGGCTGGCATATGGGTTCGCATGTATTTGCCCTGGGTCTTACCTGGCTCGCCTATGTCATTTCCCGCAGGTTTGCCGATTCAACCCGGTTCAGGTTCGACCGCGAAAATTTCCTTGCGCTTTCAGGCTACACCAGTGCACTGGTGCTGCTTGGTTTCGCCTTCTTCGTTGGATGGGAGTCTGTAGCCCGATTTCTGGATCCGAAGCCCATTATGTATATTGAAGCAGTGATTGTTGCAGGCATAGGCTTGTTGGTCAATATGGTCAGCGCATGGTACCTTCATCATGATCATGAACATCACGATCACAATATCAGGGCGGCATACCTGCATGTACTTGCCGACGGACTAACCAGTGTTGCGGCCATTGTTGCACTGACAGGAGGAATGCTGTTCGATTTACCAGCCCTCGACTCAGTTGGTGGGATCATCTGTTCTCTGGTGATCGTTAAATGGAGTTTCGACCTGATGGGGTCATCAGGCAAAATACTGGTTAATTTTAAGAAGGATAAGATTTAAATAACTCAGCAGGTCAATTGATTATCTTTGCATTTTACATTTCATTCATGCACTGAAAACCTCAGTTGAATAATCATCTGGTTCAGTATCATGAAAATGGGTGTCAACCCAATAACATAATCGTTAATATGGAACTTCTCTCACCAACCGACTGGACCGAATATGAGCTGATTGATACCGGCAACCGGGAAAAGCTGGAGCGCTTCGGAAAACACATCCTGATTCGCCCTGAACCCCAGGCTGTTTGGCAGAAATCACTGCCGGAAAGCGAATGGGAAAAAATTTCACATGCCCGATACGTGCGCATGAAAGGTAATAAAACCAGTCCCGATGAGCATGAGCGTGGATCGTGGATCAGGAAACCAAAGATGCCCGATCAGTGGACGATTGGTTACAAGTATAAGCAGATGAGCCTGAATTTCAGGCTGGGGTTGACCGCTTTCGGCCATATCGGGGTTTTTCCGGAGCAGGCGGTCAACTGGAACTACGTTTACGATTTGGTAACGCAAAACGCAAAACGCAAAACGCAAAACGCAAAAATCAAAACCGGAATTGAATCAGCGGATTCGTCCCGCGTCCCGCGTCCCGCGTCACCTGATGATGCGTCCCGCGTCCCGCGTCCCGCGTCCCGTGTTCTCAACCTCTTCGCCTATACCGGTGGAACTTCCCTAGCAGCAAAGGCTGCAGGCGCCGATGTGGTTCATGTCGATTCGGTAAAGCCAGTCATTACCTGGGCCAAAGAGATGATGACCGCCAGCGGGCTCGATAATATCCGGTGGGTGGTGGAAGATGCGATGAATTTCGTTCGCCGTGAAGTCAAACGCGGAAATCAATACGATGGTATCATCCTGGATCCGCCCGCCTATGGAAGGGGTCCCGACGGAGAAAAATGGATTCTTGAAGATTCGATCGACGAAATTATCGCCATCAGCAAACAATTGCTTGAACCGGATCACGGGTTTTTCGTGCTGAGCTTATATTCCATGGGATTTTCAGCATTGATTCCTGAGAACCTTGTCAAAACCCGCTTTGGCAATATTCCCGGAATGCAGTCGGGGGAATTTTACTTCGACGACAAAGCGAAACGAAAACTACCACTGGGTACCTTTCTGAGGTTTGCAAAATAATTTTCTGAAAGCTTTAATTTCGCTACCTCGCTACCTCGCTACCTCGCTACCTCGCTACCTCGCTACCTCGCTACCTCGCTATTTCACCATGCCTTCAGGTTAGGAACAACTCACTGGCTATCCGGTCGGCAAACAACTTTCCATGATCCGTGAGGAAATAAACACCTGAATCCTCTGTGACCAAACCCTTCCCGATCAATGGAAGTGTATTTTCTATGAAAAAATCGTAAATCGTATTTCCGAAATCGTAAATCATTTTTTCGTCGCATCCCCACATCGTACGCAGCGAGGTCATCACATACTCGTTGTATTTCTGGGCGGTGGTCAGGGTTTCTTCTTCATAAATGCATTCCCCTTTTTCAGTGCCGTCAATATATTTGGTCAGGTTGGCAATGTTCCACCGTCTGGATGTTCCATTGTAGCTGTGTGCCGAGGGACCGAGTCCCAGGTACGGAACACCTTTCCAGTAGCTGGTGTTGTGAATGGCATGCCGGTCAGGTTTGCAGAAGTTCGAGATTTCGTATTGCTGGTATCCGTTTATTTTCGTTTGTTCCATCAGTATTTTAAACTGTTCCACCTGCGTTTCATCGCTGACCGGCGCCGATTTTTGTCTGTCAATCATCCAGGCGAGCGGTGTCCGTGGTTCTACGGTCAATGCATAAGCTGAGATGTGTGGGACATTCAGTGAAAACGCCAGTTCAAGATTTTTTTGCCACCGGTTGGTTGTGGAAGTTGGAATGCCATAGATCAGATCGATGCTGAGGTTGTTGTAGCCTGCTTCCTGCAACAGTCTGATTCCATTAATCGCCTGTGCTGCAGAATGGGAACGGTTCAGGTATACCAGGTCCTCTTCCGAAAACGACTGAATACCGATGCTGAAACGATTGAAGGAGGTTTGTTTAAGCCGGCCAACATAGGTTGGTGTAATATCATCGGGATTGAGCTCCAGGGTAATCTCCTTAATAACTCCCGAAAAGTTTCTCCCCTCTCTCTTGGGAGAGGGGTCAGGGGGTGAGGTAATTTCCGCAGGAAAAATGTTACGAGGTTGGGTCACAATATCAATAATCTCCTGCAACACCAGCGGATCGTAAAGCGAAGGGGTTCCCCCTCCGAAATAGATCGTGTTAACCGGTTGGCCGGCCAGGTAATCACGTGTGAAGGCAATCTCTGTTTTCAACGCCTTTAGGAACGGATCTTTCAGTTTCCGGGAAGCCAGTGAAAAAAAATTACAGTAATGGCATTTACGCCTGCAAAAAGGGATATGGATGTAGATTCCGGTCAAGAGGCTACTTTTTCAGGATGATACGGAAAATAGTGCCTTTGTTAAGTGTAGAGGATTTAACGAAGATTTTGCCGGCATGGTAATTCTCAACGATCCGCTTGGTGAGGGTCAATCCCAGGCCCCATCCCCTGGCCTTGCTGGTATACCCCGGTCTGAAAATGGTTTTAAAACGCGATTTGGGAATTCCCTTGCCGGTATCGGCTATGTCAATATGAATGTGATCAACATCCTCGGTAATTTCAATGTTCACATTACCATTTCCCTCCATGGCGTCAACGGCATTTTTACACAGATTTTCGATGACCCATTCAAAAAGATGCAGGTTCAGCGGTACGAAAATTTGTTTGGTCAGGCCCGGCTTAATATCGAAATTTACCTTGGCAGATATTCTTGAACGGATATAACCGACCGTATCGTGCACCACGGCAACGATGTCGGTCTTTTCAAGCCGCGCTGCAGAGCCGATCTTTGAGAATCGATCGGTAATGGTCTCGAGCCGTTGAACATCTTTTTCAATCTCCCGGATGGTTTCTTCGTCGAGGCCTTTTAATTTCAGTAATTCCATCCAGGCCACCATGGACGAAAGCGGGGTGCCAAGCTGATGGGCGGTTTCCTTGGCCATGCCAACCCAAACCTGGTTCTGTTCCGACTTTCGTGCGTAACTGAACAGCAGGTAGGCAATCATCAGGAAAACAAATATAACCCCAAGCTGCACAACCGGGTAATATTTCAGCTGGGTTAGAAGCAGGGAGTCCTGGTAATAAATATAATGTACCCCTGTATCAGCCAGGTCAATCTTGATCGGGGTATTCTGCGACGCCATCGATTGAAGGGTATTTGTCACCCAGGCTTTATCCTTCAGTTTATCTGCCGGAATATTCCCCGATTGATAAACCTTTTTACCTGTGCTGTCCGTAATGATAACGGGAACGGAGGCCGAATTAAGCACCACCTCAGAGAAAAAGGAACGGATGAGGTCGTCGAGTCCCTGTTTTAACTTGGCAAAAATATTGGAGTCTTTGTAATAGAGGTAGATTTTTTTATTGAGATAATAGGTAACGGCAATAGGCGGATACACCGAAAATTCCTGCTTCAGCTCTCCCTCAAGGTATTTGCCGGTATCCACACTAATGTTCCGGGCATTCGTGATCTTTCCCATTTCATCCGTCACAATAACCGGAATGGTGTTGTTTTCCCCGAGGATACTGAGAAAGAAATTCAGATCTTCGTTTGGTGTGGCGTTGAAGATACGGCGCTGCGCTTCGGCCACAATGGAAACGCGCTTGCGCTCCTCGTCCTTGATCTGTTCAAAAAGATCGTTGGTGAAATTAACCAAGTCGGCTTTCTGGTGGATGGCATCAGCCCAAATCTCTACATTTTTCCGTTCATCCTTCCTGATCTGATGGACCAGGATGTTGGTATAATAGAGAGAAGCGGCAACAATGAGAATGGCAAACGCAAACAGGATCAGTTTCCAGCGCTTTTTTCTGAGGTAAATATCCACGGCAGATATTAAATTTAGGGATGCAACAAAATCTAATCAATAACGGTAAAGGGTGAATTATATTTTCATCTGGTTATCAAAGATATGTGATTTTTATCCGGATAATAGATGAATTTGCAGAGAAATCATGGAAGATGATCGAAAATATACCTGGATGATGGAATGTTTTTCTATTATTGTATCAAAATTCAACCACTGGGAAATACGCATATAGACTACGTTCAAAAAAATTGTGACGATCATATGGGTATTTCATGTCTTAATTTTTTTCGGGCCATATTGAATAGCCATAAATTATCATTCACGGTTTGCATGTAAGTTGTACTTATGGCAATTTCATGTGACCAATTTTTAACCAATAAATAGCAGTACATGAAAACAAAAACACTATTGTACCTTCTCCTTGGAGGGTTAATCACATCAGCCCTTATAATGGGTGGGTGTAAAACAAAAAAGCCAATGCAGGTAAGACAAATTCCACTTGAAGATTTCTTTAAAAATCCCGAAAAAGCGCGCTATCAGATTTCTCCTGACGGGAAGCATTTTTCATATATGGCGCCTTACGAGAAACGCATGAATATATTTGTACAGGAGATCGGGACGGAGAAGGCCATCCAGCTTACCATGGAAAAGGACCGGGATATAGCAGGTTATTTCTGGAAGAATCCGACCCGTATCGTATTTCTCAAAGATACCGGCGGCGATGAAAATTTCAAGCTTTACGGCGTGAACATCGACGGTTCAAACCTGCAGTGTTTCACCGATTTTCCCAAAGTCAGAACTGAGATCCTCGACGACCTGTACGATTTTCCTGATGAGATCATTATCGGGCTGAATAAACGTAATCCTGAAGTTTTTGATCCTTACCGCCTGAATATTGTGACAGGAAAAATGACCATGCTTGCCGAGAATCCGGGAAATATCCAGGGATGGCTGCTGGATCATGATGGAAAGCTGAGGGCAGCAACAGCTATCGTTGACGGGGTAAACACCCAGTTACTCTACCGCGAAAAGGAAACGGATAAGTTCAAACCGGTGCTGACAACCAATTTCAAGGAGAGTCTTACACCACTCATGTTCACCTTCGACAATAAGAATGTGTATGCAACATCGAATCTTGGCCGCGATAAAAGTGCCGTGGTGGTATTTGACATTGCCCAGGGCAAAGAAATTCAAATGCTATATGAAAACAAAGATTATGATATCAGCGATGTTACATGGTCACGGCTCAAGAAAACGCTGATTTGTGCAAATTATGAATCATCAAAACAGGAGCGGTACTTCTTTGATGAGGAGGGGAAGCAGCTGTTTGAAAAGATCCAGAAACATCTTGGAAATTACGTTTTCAATATAACCTCCCTGACCAAAGCGGAAGATAAGTTTATGATCCGTACTTACAGCGACCGTTCGATGGGCGGTTATTGGGTGTATGACCTTGCAAAAGACAGTATTACAAAAGTTGCCGACATAAGTCCCTGGCTGCTTGAAGAAGAGCTGGCCGAAATGGTTCCCATTGAATATACGGCCCGTGACAGTGTAAAAATTCAGGGATACCTGACGCTGCCGAACGGATATACCATGGAGACTGCAAAGGATTTACCGGTTGTGGTTAATCCGCATGGCGGACCCTGGGCGCGCGATGGCTGGTATTTCAACCCTGAGATTCAGTTTCTTGCCAACCGGGGATATGCAATCCTGCAGATGAACTTCAGGGGATCAACCGGGTATGGAAAGGCATTCTGGGAAAAATCCTTCAAAGAATGGGGCTTAACCATGCAGGATGATATAACTGACGGAACAAAATGGCTGATCGATAAAGGTATTGCCGATGCTAAAAAGATTGCGATTTATGGCGGGAGTTATGGTGGATATGCCACCCTTCAGGGGTTGGTCAGGGAACCGGATCTTTATGCAGCCGGGGTTGATTATGTAGGCGTTTCAAACCTCTTCACCTTCATGAAGACCGTTCCTCCCTATTGGAAACCCATGATGGATATGATGTTTGAAATGGTTGGCAATCCCGTAACCGACAGTGTTCAGTTCGTGGCCACTTCACCGGCCCTGAATGCAGAGAAAATCAAAACACCTTTGTTCGTTGCCCAGGGCAAGAACGACCCCCGCGTGAATATTGCGGAATCAGATCAAATCGTTGATGCCCTGAAGAAGCGCAATATCGCTGTTGAGTATATGGTTAAGGATAATGAAGGCCATGGATTTCACAATGAAGAAAACAGGTTTGATTTTTATCGTGCCATGGAAGGGTTCCTGGCGAAGCATATAAAGTAAGATCAACCTGATAAATGAAAAACCCGGGATTTCCCGGGTTTTTCATTTATACATATTTCTCACCCTTTTCGAGCATCACGTCATTGACATACTGCCTGATTTGCTGTTCATCCGTTTTGCGGCAAACAAGCAGTACATTTTCCGATTCGACCACGATAAAATCGTTGAGTCCCTCCAGCACAACCACCTTATCTTTGGGCATGTTAACAATGCAATTAGAGGAATCGTACATCATCACGTTTTTGCCTACAACAGTGTTTCCGTTGTGATCTTTCGGACGGTTTTCATAAAGCGACCCCCATGTTCCCAGGTCGGACCATCCAAAATCGGCAGCCATGACGTACACATTGCTGGCGGCCTCCATTACACCGTAGTCAAGTGAGATGCTTTTACAGATAGTGTAGGTCTGGGTAATGAATGCTTTTTCTTCTCTGGTGCCATACTTCCCGATTCCCTTTTTAAAAAGGGAATCCACATCAGGAAGGTGTGTTTCAAATGCCTTCATTATACTCTTGAGCGACCAGATGAAAATTCCCGAATTCCAAAGGAAGTCACCACATTTGACGAAGGTCTCGGCAAGTTCAAGGTTTGGTTTTTCGGTGAAGGTCTTCACCTTTTTAACGTGCTTTTCCTTGGGGTAAACATGTTTCTTTGAATCCACATACTGGATATAGCCATAGCCGGTGTCGGGACGGCTGGGTCGGATCCCGAGCGTGAGAAGCCAGTCATGTTCAGAAGCAGCTTCAAGGGCTGTTTCAATATTCTGAAGGAAAATGTCTTCCTTCAGAATAACATGATCGGAGGGGGCAACCACGATCCGGGCATCGGGATCGCGTTCAAGAATGCAATAGTTGGCATAGGCAACGCAGGGGGCCGTGTTTCGTCGCGATGGTTCCAGCAGGATCTGCTGATCGGCAAGTTCCGGGATTTGGGTTTGAACCAATGATTTATAAATTTCATTGGTAACGATGTAGATGTTTTCTTTTGGACAAATCCGTTTGAATCGATTGTAGGTTTGCTGAATAAGCGTTTCCCCCGTGCCCAGGATATCGATGAATTGCTTTGGGTGGGTTGTCCGGCTCATAGGCCAGAACCGGGCACCTATACCACCAGCCATAATTACGCAGTAGTTGTGTTTTGACTTTGCCATGCCGGAAGAGTTTAAATTTATACAAACATAATGAAAAAGAATTACGAATTACGAATTACGAATTACGAATTATTTTTTCAACCTGAGATCCTGAAAAAATCATTTTCAGCAAAGCCTGGAATCAGTATTCCTGAATTTTTATTACATAATAACCCAAATTCGTCATTGGTCATTGGTCATTGGTCATTAAAACAGGCTCTACCGGCGCACCTGAACTGACAAGGTATATCCGGTTTGTTTTCATGCAGATGCATCGGTAACGTGAGCGAAGCTTTTCCTTTTTCTGAAAGATCCTTTTTCCATGGAGGCTGAAAACAGCATCGAAGGGGAGTTCTTCCAATCGCATGGTAGGATCGGGAGGATCGTACTTTTTCAACACTTTCGACAGGTGATGATCAACCGATGAGGATGCCTTCGGGTTTTCAAGGTATCGTATAAGTACGGGAAGAATGTCGGCAGGAAAAACCTCACTGTTCATATAGGGCTGCATTAAAGTATGAAATTTTTCCTTCCACTCTTTCCCATGCGGAAGTGGTCTTGATTTGCGACGCAGGGTGAATTTTCGCATCAGCCGGGTGTGATCGAGGGTTACATGGTGGTGAGCCAGTTCATGCACCAGTGTGATAAGAAAAGCGTAGGGGTTCAGGTTGCCATTCACAGTAATTCGTGCGGGACTCCCGTTGTGTTGTGCCCTGAAATCGCCGGTTTTAGAGATGCGGTGGTTTACAACCTTCAGGTTGATGGGATCCTTCCCGATCTGTACAACAACATCCTCAACTGCAGCTTCAGGAAGACGCGGACCAAGCACCAATCTGATCTTTTCCTCGAAGGGAGGATGCGTCGGTTTGAGAGTTGGGGGCTTTGTTTGAAAGAGAGAAAGTTGCACGATGTAATTTCAGTTATTAAAACTTTGGGCAATTACACCCCCTGGAATGAGATTTCCGGTGCGCAGGATACTTTGTTGTGCTGCACGACGCGGCAAGGAATAACAGAATAACCGGAATTATCAATAAAATCAAGCGGAATCGTAAAATCTTCATGTCTGATGTTTTCGTCGCAAAAGTAGTAAAATTCAAGAGAGTCAAAAAAGCAGAATTCATGATGAATGAGGAGTGAAATAACCGAATTCCCCTAATACCTGCCCTCAATAATTCCCTCTCATAAACGCATATTCGTAGAAATTTGGTATTTTAGCAAAAACATTTTATGCTGACAGTATTTAGCACGACCGGAAATTATGTGCTATTGATGCAAAAAGTTTTCAGCCGTCCACAAAAACGCAGGATATTCTGGACCCAGCTGATAACCGAAATCAACAGCCTTGGCCTTGAATCACTGGGCATTGTCGCCTTCATATCAGCCTTTATGGGGGCCGTTGTCGCTATCCAGACCGCATACAATATCACCAGTCCCCTCATTCCCATGTCGATGGTGGGTTTTACGGTGCGACAGAGCGTTATCCTTGAATTTTCGCCAACGGTTATAAGCCTGATACTGGCAGGAAAAGTAGGTTCAAGGATCGCCTCCGAAATTGGCACCATGCGGGTCACTGAACAAATTGATGCGCTGGAGATCATGGGGGTGAATTCTGCCAATTACCTTATTTTCCCAAAAATAGTAGCATCTATGCTGATTAACCCCGTACTCATCGTTTTCAGTATGTGGATGGGTATTCTGGGAGGCTGGTTGGCTATGGTTGCAACGGGGCTGGTCTCCACAAATGATTTTGTACAGGGGATCCGGATCGATTTTTTAGGGTATACGATTTTTTATGCACTGACGAAAACGGTTTTTTTTGCCTTTCTCATCTCCTCCATATCGGGCTTTTATGGGTACATCACCCAGGGTGGGGCTCTGGAAGTCGGCCAGGCAAGCACAAAAGCGGTTGTTTTCAGCAGTGTTATGATTATCCTTTTTAACCTGGTATTAACGCAATTACTGCTCACATGATCGAGGCCCGTAATATCAATAAAACCTTTAGCGGACATCATGTACTGAAAGATGTGACTTGTGCTTTTGAGAAGGGGAAAACGAATCTCATCATCGGAGAAAGCGGATCAGGAAAGACGGTATTGATGAAGTGCCTGGTGGGATTGTTTGAGGTTGACACCGGTATGGTAGCCTATGACAACCGTAATTTCACCACGATGAATTTTGAACAGCGGAAGACGTTGCGAAAAGAGATCGGGATGCTGTTCCAGGGTGGCGCCCTTTTTGATTCAATGAATGTTGAAAGTAACGTGATGTTCCCCTTGAATATGTTCACCTCGGAACCACTGGAAGAAAAACGGGAAAGGGTAAATTTTGTGTTGAAACGTGTCAATCTTGCAAATGTCAGCAGGCTGATGCCCTCAGAACTCAGTGGGGGTATGCGCAAACGTGTGGCCATTGCACGGGCCATCGCAATGAAACCACAGTATCTTTTCTGCGATGAACCTAACTCAGGGCTCGACCCCCAGACCTCGGGGGTGATTGATCATCTCATCCGGGAAATTACACAGGAATACAACATCACAACCATCGTGAATACGCACGATATGAATTCAGTACTCAGTATCGGCGACAGTGTGGCCTTTATTTTCAAAGGTCAACTGTGGTGGAATGGGGACAAGGAGACCATCCTGCACACTGAAAATCCAGAATTGAACGAATTTGTCTTTGGCACCGAACTAACATCCAGGTTAAAGCGATAATTCAGCCTCCATGAATTTCATTGATTATAGTATCATCATATTTACAATCCTGTTCGTGATCAATGGCTACCGTAAAGGTATCATCATCAGCCTGGCAAGCATCATTGCTTTGATTCTGGGAATTTATGCAGCCGTTTATTTTTCAAATTACCTGGATGCCACACTCATGGAACACCTGAACCCGTCTCGGTTTTGGTTGCCGATTCTTTCTTTTACCATAACCTTTATGCTGGTTGTCATCGCAATTCTCATCATGGCAAAACTGGCCGAAAAGGCAGTTGACGTGGTAGGATTTGGAATCATCAACCATATCGGGGGCGCTGTTCTGGGGCTTGTAAAAGGGATCATACTGATCAGTATCCTGCTTTTTATTATTACCAGCCTGGATCCCAAGGGAAAATGGCTTACCCGTGAAGACAAAAAGGGATCCTTTTTTTATCACCGTGTTTCAGATGTCTTTCCCAGGGTAATGAAAAAATTCGGGGGCGAAATAAAATTTCCGAACTGGGGATGAAAAACATGTTTATTAACACACCTTTATCCTTTAAAGGAGAATTGCTGCCCAGGGAAGAAAACTGCAGGATATGTCACGAGAAAAAAGGAATCCGGATAGGCATCGTTGACTACTGGGATATCAAAACCTGTAATATTATTCTGTGTGAAAAATGCAGCCATATCCAGCTGGATCCAATGCTAACGGAGGAGGAAACCAACAGGGGATGTTATGCCTACTATATTGAGGAATCACTGAGAACGGGTGAAAATGAACAGTTCAAAAACTGTTTAAGAAACTTTCGCCGAGGGGTTGTTTTTGGCTGGATGTTAAAATCACGCAGGATCTCCCCCCGCAACATTTTGGAATTGGGCCCGGGCTCGGGTTATTTCGCCGCCGGGCTACAGTTTGTAATTCCCACTGTCCAGATCACGGTGATGGACATTAACAAGGAGGTGCTTGATTTCAATCAGGAGCACCATCATTTTGAAACAATCAGGTCCATCCCTGACATTTTACAAACCACTTACCAGGATAAATTTGATCTTGTTATTGCCCGCGACATCCTTGAACATGTAACCGATATTTCAAAAGTGATTGAAAATGTTAATGCCTGTTTGAAAACTGGCGGCTTGTTTCATTTCATCACGCCGAATGGATATGAAGATATCTGGAAACATTACCTTACTTTTAAATTGAAAAGTGTCTCGTCTGAACTCCTGATTAACCATGTAAACTACTTTGATGGCAAAGGGTTAAAAGACTTGTTGATACAAAGAGGATTCAGGCGGGTTGATTATTATACCCATACCATTAAAACCACTTTTAGGGGTCAGGGGAGGAAAGAAACCCGGAAATTGATGAGTCCGGTTTCGAAAAAAATGAAAGCAGCGCTTTATACCGAAAGAAAAGCAGATGATATAAAAAGAATTGAATTCAAAAAAGTCGAAATTCTCAAAAAGTGGTATATCCGCCCGAATGCAAAATGGATTACATGGCTTTATAGTTTATCCCATCATTTTTCAGTAATCAGAATTTCACCGATGCGCAATATCGGGCATGAGATTTATGGGGTATTTGAGAAAATAAAATGAATTCTCTCACCTCTAAATAATTAAGCTGGTAAGTTGGTAAGCTGGCAAGTTGGCAAGTTGGTAAACCTGAGGGAGAGCCACGCGGATCAAATAAAAATTACGAATTACGGAAGCGACTGAATTTTCATTTGTCACTCGTCACACGTCACATGTCACGTTTTTAACCCAGGAGTTTTTCGACAACTGCTTCTGGTTTAATACTTCTGATACAGGCACAAACCATTGTTTTCCGGCAATCGTGGCAGTTTTTATCCAGGACCAGGTAGGAGGCGTTTTTTCCGAGGGGCGCCCAGCGTTGCGGAAAAATAGGGCGCATGGGGGCATAAAGGCCTATCGCCCTGATACCAAATGCTGCAGCGATATGCAGGGGGCCGGTGCTGGCGGCCACAATTGCATCAGATGAGCGGATCAGCTCCATGAATTCAGTAAGGGTTAGCTTACCTGTCATGTCCACTATCCGACCGCGATGGGCAGTGAGGAAATCACGCATAAGCGCTCCTTCATCTTTGGTTCCGGTAACGATGATGTTGAACTTCTCCTCCGGAAGAAGGGCTATTAATTTTGAAAAATTTTCAAGACCCCATTCCCGGGCGCTGCCTTTGGATTTTGGGTGCAGGAGAATGGTCATTTTATCAGTGACGCGTGACACGTGACGCGTGACAGGGGTTATTTGCTGTAATTCGTAATTTTTAATTTTTAATTGTACAGCTCCATTGTCCGCTTGTTGACCTGTCCGCTTGTCCGCTTGTCCGCTTTTAAGACCATACGCCTCAATAATCTCCTCTAAAGTAAACTCCTTTCCGATCCCTAGCGGCTTGAGCATCTTCAGGTTTAGTTGTGCCTCATGAAGGTCGGAATTTTTCCTGGGAATGTGCAGGAGCCGGTTGCAGGTTAACCAGGTAAAAAAGCGCCGGGAGGTGGCAATCCGGGTTTGGATCCCTGCCTGCTTTGCCAGTTTGCAGATTGCGCTGACAGGGAAAACATGAATGATAGTGTCAGCGTTCAGGTTAGCTATGACACGAATCCGGGATCCGGGATCTGGTAACCCGGAAACTTCATCCCAGCTGCAGAACTGATCAATGTGTTTGCAGGCCTCAATAACAGGACGCGTATAATTACGACCCAGGAAAATTATGGTGCATCCGGGAAAGAATCGTTTCAGCACACCGGCCATCGGGAGGGTCAGTACGACATCCCCGATGCTGTCGGTCCGGCTGAGAATGACGCGCATTACTCCATGATGGCTTTGATGCCCGGGAGTTGTTTGCCTTCAATGTATTCGAGCATGGCACCGCCGCCGGTAGAAACATAGCTTACTTTGTCGGCCAGGTTGTATTTGTTGATGGCTGCAACCGAATCGCCGCCCCCCACGAGGGTAAACGCGCCATTTTCCGTAGCCTTTACCAGTGCAAGTGCGATAAACTTCGTTCCAGCTTCATAATTGTTCATTTCAAAAACGCCCATGGGACCATTCCACAGGATCGTTCCCGATTGCTCGATGACGTGGTTGAATTTCGCACAAGCCGATGGACCAATGTCGAGACCCATCCAGGGAACCTGGATATCATAGGCGCTGCTTGTTTTTTTATTGGCATCATTTGAAAATGCATCGGCAAGAACGGCATCCGCGGGAATATAAAGATTCACGCCCAATGTTTTGGCGCCTTCCACGATGTTTTTAGCCAGTTCGACATATTCTTCCTCAACCATTGAAGCGCCTATTTCGCCACCCAGTGCCTTGATAAAAGTAAACATCATGCCACCACCGATGATCAGGTTGTCGACTTTATCCATAAGGTGGGTGATAATCTCGATTTTTGTCGAAACCTTTGCACCACCCAGGATGGCCGTTAACGGTCGTTTGCCGTCCTTGAGGCATTTGTCGATGGCACTGATCTCATTGGCCATGACATACCCGAACATTTTGGTTTCAGGGAAAAATTCAGCAATGATGGCGGTTGATGCATGGGCGCGGTGCGCGGTACCGAATGCATCATTCACATACATATCGCCCAGCACCGATAACTTCCGGGCAAATTCTTTATCACCCTTTTCCTCTTCCTTGTAGAAACGGAGATTTTCAAGAAGCAAGACCTCCCCTGGCTTCAGGGAGCCGGCAAGATCAATGGCTGATTGACCGATGCAATCGTCGGCAAACTTTACAGGCACCTTCAGCTTTTGTGAAAGATAGGGGACAAGGTGCTTCAGAGAAAACTTTTCTTCAGGACCTCCCTTCGGACGACCCAGGTGTGACATCAGGATCACAGACCCACCGCCATTCAGAATTTTTGTAATGGTTGTAATAGTTGCATCAATGCGGTTGGTATCGGTTATGTGATACTGACTGTCCAGCGGCACATTGAAATCAACGCGGATCAGTGCTTTTTTATCCTTAAAATTATAATTATCAATTGTTTGCATGTTATTGAGCGTTTTAATTATAAGCGCAAAATTAAAATTTTTACACACTACAATGCATATATTTTTAATTTTACCTTGAATTTTAAAATTTTTGGATGCAGGATCTAAGACTTACCCTTGTTCAGGCAAACCTTTTCTGGGAGAAGCGACTGGAAAACCTTGATCACTTTAGCTATTTACTTGGAGGTATTTCGGAACAAACAGACCTGGTGCTGCTGCCTGAAACATTCAATACAGGGTTCTCAATCAATCCTTCAACCTGTGCTGAACCCATGAACGGGCCCTCGATGCAGTTCCTTAGGAAAAAGGCAGACGAAATGAATGTTGTGATCATGGCCACCTTGCTGATCTCTGATGGTGGAGGATGTTATAACCGGTTGGTTTGCATGCATCCGGATGGCCAATATCAGACATACGATAAGCGGCACTTGTTCCGTTTGAGTGAGGAGTACAGGCTTTTCAGAGGTGGTCATCAAAAGCTTATCGTCAAGGTAAAAGGATGGAAAATCTCACCAATTATCTGCTACGATTTGCGTTTTCCGGTCTGGAGCAAAAATACATGGCATGACGGGCAATACTGTTACGATTTGCTGGTTTGTCTGGCAAACTGGCCTGCAAGCCGGGCTCATGTCTGGAAAACCTTGCTCATGGCAAGGGCCATGGAAAACCAGTCATATGTTGCGGGGGTAAACCGGGTTGGTTTCGACGGGCATGGAACGGGCCATACCGGCGACACAACAGCAATTGATGCAAAGGGAAATGTGCTGTTTGCTGCCTCCGAAAATAAAGAAGCGGTGCATAACGTAACACTGTTGGCACAAGAATTATCGCTCTTCCGCGAATCCTTTACCGTGGGAATGGATTGGGATCAGTTTTCTATTAATATTAACCATTAATTCATGCCCAAACTGTCGGTTGTCATTATTGTCTGGAACGAAGCGTATAACATCCTTCGCTGCCTGGAATCGGTGAAACCGGTTGCCGATGAAATAGTGGTGATTGACGCTATGTCAACAGACAATACCGCTGGCATATGCAGGGCGTTTGGCTGTAGGGTATATCAGCGTGAATTCGATGGCTATGGAACGCAAAAGCAATTTGCCGTCGACATGGCAACACATGACTGGGTTTTCTCCATCGATGCCGATGAGGTTGTTTCGGAGGAGTTGAGAATTGAACTGGCAGGGATATTTGGCCCCTTGGGCAACAAGGTGACGGGGACAGCAAGTGAAGGGACTGGCAAGTCGATGCCTGCAGGTTTCAATATCCCTTTTTCCTTATTTTTCATGGGAAAACTTCTCCGCTACAGCGGTGTTGGGAAAGAAATTCATCTCCGGCTTTTCAACAGGGCCAGGGGTGGGTTTACCCGGGTTCCGGTGCATGAAGGGATTGAAGTGACGGGGCCTGTTGTTCAGCTCAAAGGACGCATCATACATTATTCTTACAGGGATATAAGTCATCACCTTGGGAAAATAAACACCTATACATCACAGGCAGCTGAAGGTTATGGTAAACAGGGACGGTCATTTTCAAAAATCTGGGTAGTGCTAAAATTCCCTTTAAGCTTCTTTTCTTTTTATATAATCAAACGCGGCTTTCTCGATGGATATCCTGGGTTTATGTGGTCATTCCTTGCTGCCGTGTATGCCACCCTGAAAATTGCTAAAACCCTGGAACTAAAACGGAAGCTATGACCATAATCGAACTTGTTGTCGTTTCCCTGTTGCTGATTTTATGTATCCTGACAATTCAGTACAGTTTTCTGGTCCCGCCGAAAAAGGGGTTGCCGGTTCTGATGTACCACAAAATTCTTGAAAATGGTCCCGATGGACTTACGGTGACCACTGACCAATTTGATTATCAGCTGATGTACCTGAGAGAAAGGGGCTATCAAACCATCAGTTTAAAAACCCTGAAAAACATGTTAAAGGAAGATGCCCCCCTCCCCAAAAAAGCGATCATCATTACCTTTGATGATGCCTATGTGAATTTTCGCAGGCAGGCCCTTCCATTGCTGAAAAAACATCAATTCACTGCAACGGTTTTTGTGCCGGTGGCTTTCATGGGAAAAACAAACATGTGGGATAAAGGCAACGATGCAATCATGACGGCAGAAGAAATCAGGCAGCTTGCACTCAATGATGATATTGAAATCGGATTACATTCATTCTTACACAAAAGTTACGGAGATCTTTCCCTTTCAGACATGGAGGAAGATTTGAATAATTGCAGGGAAACCCTTGATTTTTATGGAATCCCGTTTACCAGGGCTCTGGCATATCCTTACGGGGGATACCCTAAGAAAGACCCTGTCCTTAAGGGACAAATGATAAAAATGTTTCAGCATTTCGGACTCGATTTTGCCCTCCGTATCGGAAACGATATCAACCCCTGGCCGATTCGCCAGCCATTTGAGATCAAACGTATTGACATCAGGGGAACCGACAGCTTTTACATATTCAAAACCAAGCTAAAAAAAGGCCGTGCCAAACTGTTTGCATAACCATCTATGTATTTAACCCGAAAACAATTCGAAAGGTACTGGTATATCCTCGCCCTGATGGTGATCATTGCCTCAATGCCATTTTCGAAACTGCTGATTAGCATCGGGCAATTTATGATTGCCGGTGGATGGATAGTTGAACGGTTCAGCACACAGAAACTATTTTCATACCTGGCAGGTCGTTCATCCTGGCAGAAAATTCTGCATTTTATCCCCTGTTCTGTTTGCATTGCCTTTAATGGGATTTTTAGTGGATTTTTGCAGTTTTTCCGGAATAAACCAGCCATACTTTTCAGTTCAGTTATATTTATACATCTGCTGGGGCTTATTTATACCACCGATTTTGATTATGCCATGAAGGATTTGCGAACCAAACTTCCCTTTCTTCTGCTGCCTTTGTTTCTTTCAACATCCGGGGCCTTTGATAAAAAATCATTTTACAGGTTCATGGCTTTGTTTATCATGGCGGTTCTTATAAGATCATTCTACAATACATTCATGATCCAGACACACAATTTCCTGGATATACGAGATGTCTCGCGCAACATTTCACATATCATTTTCAGTCTTCTTTTAACACTCAGCATTTTCACACTCCTCTATTTTGCTCTTAAAAACAGGATGTTGGTGACCTGGATGAGGTTGTTATGCACACTGATCCTGATGTGGTTTATTATTTACATCATTCTTTCACAATCATTCACTGGTTTCGCGATTACCTTCATCACCATCCTTGTTCTCATACCCATTCTTATTTTCAATACCAGGAACCGTTGGCTGAAGGCCGGATTGCTGCTTTTCATTCTCACGGTGACGCTTGGAGCCGTATTTACAATTAAATCAATTGTCGATGATTATTACCGGGTTAACCCCGTGGATTTTGCTAAGCTTGAAAAGGTTACTTCGCGTGGAAATCCATATATTCATAATATAAAATCACAACAAACCGAAAATGGAAATTACCTTTGGATCTATGTCCAGTGGGATGAACTGCGCGGAGCATGGAATATCCGTAGTACGATCCCCTTCGACAGCCTGAACATGAAAAAGGAGCCGGTTGCCTATACTGTGATCCGGTTTCTTACTTCAAAAGGATGGCGAAAAGATGCAGATGCCGTAGAAAAACTCAGCCAACAGGAAATTATGGCTATAGAGAAGGGAACAGCAAACTATGTGTTTCTGAACGAATTCACCATCCGTGGCCGGATCTATGAATTCCTTTGGGGGTTCGACAATTACCTGGAAACCGGAAATCCTACCGGGTCCACACTAATGCAGCGGCTTGAGTTCTGGAAGGCTTCCATTGGCATCATACGCGATAACTGGCTTGCCGGCGTAGGCACCGGCGACATGAATATCGCGTTTACAGATCAATACGAAAAGATGCAGTCAAAACTTTCCGCCGATCAGCGATGGCGTTCGCACAACCAGTTTTTATCCATATTTATCGGATTCGGAATCTTCGGACTGGTTTGGTTTCTTTTTGCGATACTGTATCCCCCAATTATGCTTCGGAGGCAGGATGATTTCTTCCTGGTCGTTTTCATGATCATTGCTTTTCTGTCAATGCTTACCGAAGATACTATTGAATCACAAACCGGGGTGACCTTTTTTACCTTTTTCTATTCTTTTTTCCTTTTTGCGCGGAAAGAAAAGGAACCATTATTTTCCAAAACCAGTTCCCATGTCTGAAATGAAAGTAGCCAATCCCGATAAATGGCTTATGATTGTCAATCCCAATGCGGGGATTAAGAAAGGTACAAAAGACTGGCCCGGAATACTTCGGTTGCTCAGGAACGAGCAGGTTGATTTTGAATTCCGGACCACCAAATCAAGGGGGCATGCCATTGAAATTACAAAAGAATCCATTTCTTCGGGATACAGGTACATTTGTGTTGTTGGAGGCGATGGAACCCTGAACGAGGTGTTGAATGGGATTATGAATCAAACGATCGTTCCAACCACTGAAATTACGCTAGGCATGATCCCGGTCGGAACAGGTAATGACTGGTGCCGGATGTTCGATGTCCCATTTGATTACCTAAAGGCTATTCATGTTCTGGAACGAAAGAAAACATTCCTCCAGGATGCAGGGAAAGTTACCTACTATCACAATGAGGAAAAGGTGATGCGGTATTTTATGAATGTTGCCGGGATGGGTTATGATGCACTGGTGAACAAGAAAACGAACCTGCTCAAAGAAAAAGGGAAAGGTGGACCTTTGATCTATCTTTATTTTGTTTTTGCAAGCCTTTTCCAGTTTAAATTCATCGATGCTGTGATTGAAGTGGACGGGAAGGTGATGTTTAAAGGTGAAATTTTTTCGATGAATGTCGGCATATGCCAATATAATGGTGGCGGGATGATACAGGTCCCCTATGCTATTGCTGATGACGGGATGATGGATCTCACACTTATTAAAAAAACAGGAAAATGGAAGGTGGTCAGGTATGCTCACAAACTGTTCGACGGAACCCTGGTTAATTTGCCAATCGTTGCCACCTTCAGAGGAGAGAATATCCGTATCCGCTCAACAGGTAAAGTCTTTCTTGAAACCGACGGAGAATCACTGGGACATACTCCTTTTACTTTTGAAATACTACCCCGGTGCATCAGGATCGTAACCGGAAAATAGCACCACTCCACTCCGTCAGGGTCCCACCCCGTCAAGGTGGCTGGCTTCTGTCCAGTCACCGTTTACCTTAATAAGTTCGATGAGCGCTTCCACGGCAATTGATTCCCCAATATTCTTTTGGACAAGTTGCTGTCCTTTATAGAGATGTATTTTCCCCTTCCCGGCGCCAACGTAACCATAACTGGCATCAGCCATTTCGCCTGGCCCGTTGACAATACAACCCATCACTGCAATTTTAAGCCCGGTAAGATGTGATGTCCTGGCCTGGATGTTTTCCAAAGCCGACTGAATGTTAAATTGTGTTCTGCCACATGAGGGACATGCAATGAATTCCGTTTTGGTAATGCGCACCCCTGCCGCCTGGAGGATATTATATGCGACCGGGATCTCAAACTCGGGATCTTCGGTCAGGGAAACCCGGATTGTGTCGCCTATGCCATCAGCAAGCAAACTGCCAATACCGATGGCTGATTTTATACGTCCGTCTTCCCCGGCGCCAGCTTCGGTCACCCCCAGGTGAATGGGGTAATTCATGCCCGACTTCTTCATTTGTTCGACCAGCATCCGGTTTGCTGCGATCATCACTTTGGTGTTGCTGGCTTTCATCGACAGCACCAGGTTATGAAAAGAAAGGCTTTCGCAAATCTGGGCGAATTCCATGGCCGATTGAACCATCCCCGCGGGGGTGTCTCCATAAAGGTCCATGATCCGTTCAGAAAGTGACCCGTGATTCACCCCGATCCGGATGGCTGTCCCATGGTCCTTGCAGAGCTTAATCAGCGGCGCCAGGCGGGAGGCCGTTTGTTCCAGGGTATAATCCGTGACACGGGACACGGGACGCGTGACATCCTGTATCAGGTCGTTCCCGTGTCCCGTGTCCCGTGTCCTGTTTTTTTTGTCCCGTGTCCCGTGTCCCGTGTCCCGTTTT
>CAISJJ010000310.1 GCA_903885595.1 uncultured Bacteroidales bacterium | reverse complement strand
ACTAAAAAAAGAACCCCTTGACCAGTTACATGAATAATGTAAAAGGGTCAAGGGGTAGCCGAAACGAGGGGAAGAGGTGGGGGGTTATGATGGGGATTTGAAACTATTTGCGTAACAATTTCCTACTCCGCAATCTTCCCCGTATTCTTCTTTAATATATGCTATAATCTCGTCCGAGAGATTTAAAATTAAAGCAAGGAAAAGAGTCTCATCGAAGATTGTTTGTGTATCAGTTTCCTTTAAAAATTCTCTAAGTGCGTCTACCATGTGATATCGGTTCATTTCGTTCACAGGAAGTAATTCTTTTCGACTTTCAGCAAAATACTCTGTTTCCCTAATGTCGTCTAGGGCTTCGCGGATATTCATATCTGTTTCCGTTTCAAATGTTTCATCGTCGCACCCCGTAAAAAGTGCAGAAATGTCTTCGGGACTTCCTTTAATCGTTATTTTCATATTATCTCCTTTTTGTTTGATTTTTTGAATAGACACTCATTTGCTGTAACTTTATGAGTTTTGATTTTATTAATTATATCATCATATTCTATAAATGTCAAGGATTTTCATAATCCATATTTTTAAATATCCTATTTACATTTATAATATAATGTGTTATAATTATAGTATAATAAAAATTAAAAGGAGATGACAATGGCAACATATCAAGTAGGTTTTAAGTTTCATAGTATTAAAGATGGTCATAACTATATTATAACTATGGCTCGTGAAGATATCGATTCTTATGTAGCAGAGCAAATCGACCCAGATGTCCACAATGGGATGCCCAATCTCGTTACCAAGTGTTACTCTGCTGATGGAATAGCAAAAAGAATGGGTTTGCTCATTGACAGTAATAAAATAGCATAGTATAATTACTTTATAGTTAAAACTAACTCATTCATTCAACCAAAAGGAGATTAAAAAATGGCTCATAATATTACTGAAAACAGAATGTTCTATTCTTTTGACGAAGCGGCTTGGCACAACCTTGGTACAGTAAGTACTAAAGAAGAAACAGCATTAGAAGTATTAGAGGGCGCATTTCAGGGAGGGTTCACCACATCATTACGTCCTGTTGTTGTCGAGCTGAACGGGGAATCAAGTGAAACCGGCGATTTCGCTGTTGTTCGTAGCCCAACATCTGACCCTAATTCAAAGGAAGTGATTTTCGGATTTTGCACCGAACGATACCAACCTCTTCAGCCGCGACAAATTTGTGAAACGTTTGACACCAACGTTCAACAGCACGTGGAAACAATGGCGTTTTTAGGCGATGGAAACGACATGTTCATCTCTTGGAAAATGCCAGAAATTGAAATCGTAAAAGATGATAGTGTTCAATTATTTGGAATTGTTCGTACCGGTTTTGACACATTAAAAGGTACTAGTCTATTTACGTCAACTTATCGACCTGTTTGCCAAAACACAATTAATCTTGCTCAAGGATGGGCTAAGAAAAACACGGATGGTAAAGGAAAGGGCGAAATTTGGAATAGTAAACACGTGAATAAAAACTTGCTTCGTGACTTAGGCTATTGGATGGCTCATGTTCAAGAAAATGCTGTTCGGGAATCGGATTTGATTGCTGGATTTTTCAAAAAGCTTGCTCAAACTCCCGTCAAAGGTGACGCCGAAATTCATGAAATTTTGTACACAGCATTTCCTCCCATGAATTCTCTTGGAGAATATTATCCAAAAGAATTACGAAAAGACAAAGAAGAATCAATCGTTGACGCTAATAATCGGCAAGAAGGTATTCGTGATGGAATTTACAATCTTTTTTCTGGTGCTGGAACATCTATTACTCCTGACTACTGGGGGATTATGAATTCCACCAGCGAGTATTTCTGCCACGTTCAACCAAGCAAGAAACCAACTGCTTCGTCTTTAATGTTTGGCAACCGCCAAAAACAAATCATGCAAGTAGTGAACGTTTTAAAAGAACGGGTCTAACCCCCCACCTCTTCCCCTCGTTTCGGCTACCCCTTGACCCTTTTACATTATTCATGTAACTGGTCAAGGGGTTCTTTTTTTAGTATTAGAATTTCCCGCCAGACATTTTCCCGCGGTATTTCCCCCTAGGTTTTTTTGAATGTTAAAGAACCGTAAGGCTCTTGAATCATGAAACGTTCTTTAACATTCGCCAATGTTAAAGAACGTTCTGTGAAACATATTGGCACATATATGTGATTTTACAAATATGTTTCACAGGGGGAGCACCATGGCAAAGCCTTGTTCCCGAACAAGGGATTCCCTTGT
>CAISJJ010000309.1 GCA_903885595.1 uncultured Bacteroidales bacterium | reverse complement strand
GTCCCGACAAGGAACTCAGGAAATCCCTTCCATTCAGCAATGCCAGTATTGCCTTCGGCATCGTTTTCAAATTCTAATGTAACTTTAACAATATCCTAACTTACTTTTCAATTAACCAAAACCGATCAATTATGAAAACAAAACTTATTTTTTTAATTATGGGATTGGGGCTTATGTTCACGGTCTCCTGTACCAAGTATCCCCCTGCATCCGACCGTTTGCTCGAGGATTTAGCCATCATAACCCAATATGATACGAAGATTGATTTTAATAACTATCACACCTATTCTTTACCAACCTCCATCACTAAAATTACAGATAAAGACACCACGCAGGTTACCGGTTCAACCGCTTCGGCCATCCTCGACCAGATTGATAAGGACATGCAGTCGAGGGGATTTTTAAAGGTTCTTGCTACCGATAAGCCTGATTTTGGAATCTCGGTTGTTTACTACCAGAATACCTATGTATATACCTATTCCTATAATTATTGGTATTATCCCTATTATGACTGGTACTATCCCTATTACCCCGTCTATTATTCTTCATACACCGCAGGGATGCTCAACATTGACCTGGTGGATCTTTTAAAGATCGATCCTGTTTCTCAAAAGCTGTATGTGCGCTGGAATGCATATGTCCGGGGCCTCCTCACTGGTGATCATACCACGCTCGAGATCTCGAACAGTGTTCACCAGGCCTTCGTTCAAACGCCGCAGATAAAAACAACAGCAAACTAATAACTCTTAAAAATCATTGCTATGAAAAAGATATTTTCAATTATCATCCTGGTGATGCTTTCTATGAGTGTCATTAAGGCGCAGGAAAGTTCCACTATTGGCTTTACACCCTCATCTTATTATACTTTCTCCTGGAATACCACATTCCCCATTGGTGATTTGAATAAATGGGTCGATCAGCCCGGCCCTGCCGGCTTTGACTTCGGCGGCCGTTATATTATAAAGAATGGGTTGACAGCTGGTTTTAATATCGCCTGGCAAAGAGTCTCCAAGATTTACGATGCTCAAACATATACCATTCCCGACAAAGGAGTAGCCATTACAGCCCGGAATTACCGCTTCACCTGGATGGTGCCTTTCCAGGCTGTCATTGCCTATCATCTCAGGCCCGACAGGCTCATTTCACCCTATCTCGGACTTGGTATTGGCGGCGATTATATGGAGCATCATCTGATGATACAGGAATACGACATTTACGAAACCTACTGGGATTTTTCACTCACACCTGAAATTGGAATCCTCGCAAAATTCGGACAGTTCTCCAGCTGGGGAGCTTTGCTGGCGTTTAATTATAAATGGACTACCAACCGCATTAAAATTTATGAGACGACTTCCAGTGATCTGCAGATGCTGAACCTTAAAGTGGGTATTGTGCTTACGATCAGGTAATTTCTCTGAGTAGATCTTTACACGAGGCTGTCCCATGCGTAATGAGGCAGCCTTTTGTTTTCATCTCCTTCACACGCGAAACATTCTGAAGTAAACCGGTAAAGCTATGATGCATGAACCAATCTTTACCTTCGCAGTGTGGTTTTTATTAATTCAGCCTGATTTCAATTCCTTTTTACAGCGATTTACTCATACATAGGTGTTTTAATGTCAATCGACAGGATTAGGATTAAAATTTGCTAATTTCATCCCTGGAAAATCTTGATTGATTTCTGAAGTAAGATGCTTCTTTGACAAGTTTCTACTGCTCACCTGCTAACTTAAACTTAATGAGAAGAAATAGTTTTACTTTTCCGATAACCTCACTCGCCGGCACGACTCCGGAGAACATTCTGAAAATCCTGAAGTACCACACAGTTGAACCGAGGTATTACCTGAAACTCACCCTTTCGTTTACGGTATCAGCCATTTTCAGCCTGTTGAGACTTGTTGAGAATCTAATATGGGGGAAACGTATCAAAGAGTACCGAGATCGGAAGAGCGTCGTGTAGGGAAAGAGTGTAGGATAGGG
>CAISJJ010000308.1 GCA_903885595.1 uncultured Bacteroidales bacterium | reverse complement strand
TGTTTCGAACATAATTCAGGTTTTTAACGATTAATGAATAGTGGATGAACCTTCCGCCGCCGGACCCTTTTTAATCTGCGTGGTCATGATCTTGATCTCCGCGATCAGTAATCCGGTAAAAATGATCATAAACAACCCGAATGTCAACTGCACTGAAGATGTTTTAATCTGTGAAACGGCTGCAATGGTAGGCAGGATATCCTGGATTACCCATGGTTGACGGCCAACTTCAGCAACCACCCAGCCCAGCATGGAGGCAACATAACCAAGGGGGATGGTCCAGAGTGCGGTATACAAAATGAATCGTTTTGTTTCAATTTTGTTCTTCAGGGTCAGCCATAATACGACAATGAACAATGCCAGGAAGTGGAATCCCAGCCCGACCATGATTCTGAAAGAATAGAAGGAGGTGGGAACACTGGGGACCAATTCGTGAACGTCACGGTTGGCATAGTAACCATAACCAAAATGCGGATAATTTTCTTCGAACCGTTTTAGAGCAGCTGCAGAGAGACTGTCATTCCCTGCTTTTTTTGCATTTTTATATTCCGCAAGCGAGGAAATGGCAATCCGGCCCTTTTCGCTTCGTTCTTTATAGGATAAAATGTTGTGTTGTGGGTTTCCATGAACCAAATCCTTTATCCCGGGCACATAAGCGTTTGCATCGAGGAATGCCATGTACGACAACATGTTTGGAATTTCAATTTTAAACAGGAAATCCTCTTTCTTGTGTTGGCCTTCGGTCTTGTCTTTCTGCAGGATGCCGATTGCAGCGAGCGGTGCATTCTGCTGCCCAACGTACAGGTTTTCCATGGCAGCGAACTTCATGGGCTGATATTTTGCAACTGTTCTGGCCGATCCGTCACCGGTAAGGATGACAAATAGGATGGAAAGCAATCCAAAAACTCCGGCAACGATAATGCTCCGTTTTGCAAATTGCTGTTCGCGTTTCTTCAATAAAAACCAAGCGCTGATCCCGATCACAAAAATGGCTGCCAGCACATATCCCTGTGATACGGTGTGCAGGAATTTGTTTATGGCCACCGGCGAAAACAGGACCTCCCAGAAATTCACCATTTCATTACGAACCGTATCGGGATTGAATTTCATCCCGGCCGGGTATTGCATCCACCCGTTTGCAACCAATATCCACAATGCTGAAAGATTTGACCCAATCGCCACGAGCCAGGTTGATGCAAGGTGAAATGACTTGCTCACCTTGTTCCAGCCAAAGAACATCACCGCGATAAAGGTACTTTCCAGGAAAAAGGCCATGATCCCTTCGATGGCAAGCGGCGCACCGAAAATATCGCCCACAAACCATGAGTAGTTCGACCAGTTGGTGCCAAACTGGAATTCCATGATAAGTCCCGTGGCAACGCCAATGGCAAAGTTGATGCCGAAGAGCGTCATCCAGAATTTGGTTATGCGCTTCCATTCCGGGTTTCCTGTTCTTACATAAAGTGTTTCCATGAAGGCCACAATGAATGAGAGTCCCAGGGTAAGCGGAACAAAAATCCAATGATACATAGCGGTGAGGGCAAATTGTGCCCTTGACCAATCAACAAGCGAAAAATCAATGTGTTCCATAAACTGTTTTTTTGGGGTATAATGAGGCTTGTTAGATATTTAGTTTATTACATCGAGGAACTTAAATACTTTTCAAAAGTAATATTTTATCTGAACTTATGTTCATAAGAACTTTATAATTTTATCAATTATATGCTATGTGCAAAAGTGAAATAGGATATTATACCATTCATCAGGAACAATCAGGATTCAATGATCGACGGGAGAAACTGCTTTAAATGCGCTCAAACATCATCACATGAGAACTTTTGTCGATGTGCAGGTTATATGAGACTCAAGCAGGCCTATGAGCAATATAAAAACGGAAAACTCAAGGAAGTACAATTGATACTTTCAAATCATTCTGCGGACAGGTTATACACCCCTTTAATGAGAACTTTTGTAAGAGTTTGTACACCGGAAATTTCCGTAAAACCCCCAGAAATCCGCCCAATTGCTACCTTTTCCCTGCGTAGATAATACAATTGTTCATTCTGTTTTTCAACGATAAAAACAAAATGGTCCTTGCCTGATTTTATAACAGCTCCAGTGGGCAATGCCAGGGCCGATTTGTCACCTACCCTGATGGAAGCTTCAATGTATGACCGGTTGATATATTTCTTCCCGCTTGCGTTTGAAATTTTAGCGATGCATTGAATGGTCCTGGATTCAGGGTTGATGGTTTTCCCGATCGACGTGAGGGTTGCAATATGCATAGATTCAGTTTCGCCCAATGAATTAAACCTGACGGTTTGACCGGGTTCAAGTTTGTTGACATCATTCTCAAATACTGAAAGTTGCAGCTGCAGCTGATTGACATCCACAATTTCCAACAAGCTCTTCTGCTGCTCTGTATATTGGCCAAGCACCAGGTTCAGGCTTGTAACATATCCATTGATGGGTGAAACGACCGCATACGCGGCATAATGTTCGCCTGTTTCAATTTTCGAAACATTCAGCTTCAGGAGTTCCAGCCTGAGTTTCAACGACTGGTATTTTGACTTCATCACGTTATATTCGGTTTCAAAGGCAATAAAATCCCTCTCCGCTCCAATTTTTTCGTCAAGCAGCGCTTTGCTTCTGTCGTAGTCGGATTTCGACCGTTTTAGTTTTGCCGATGTTTCTGCAAAATCCTGCTGAATCAGCATCAGTTCGTTGCCAGAAAGCAGGCACAATGTCTGTCCTTTCTTCACATATTCGCCTGTGGAACAGTTGATGGTTTGGACGATCCCTGAGAGCGGGGCGCTGATCTGTGCCTGGCCGTTTGCCGGAGCCATAACGTACCCGTTGCATCTTACTTCTTCTTCGAAATGTTGCATGGTTGCCTCCCCAATCATCATGCCCTCTGATTCAAATTGCTTTTTTGTAATCTGGACTAGTTGATTGGCTTCACCGGTGTTGTCTTCATTGACTTTCTCAGACCGGCCACATCCATCCATCACGAGCAGCAGGAAAACAGATACTACGCTGACTAAACGAATCAATTTCATGTGGTTACTTTGTTAAATAATTGATATCCAATGTTACTCGATTATACTTCGAAACATTTTCGTAGTAGGCGATCGTAAGTGCCAGGGCATTTTCAATACTCAGCACAAACTGAAAAAAATCTATTTCCCCCAGGGTATAGCTTCTTTGCGACGAACGAATGATTTCTTCACTCAGCTCTTTTCCTGATTGATGGTAGATAGCAATAGATTCCTGGTATTTCTTCAGTTGAATAAGGAGCTCAGAATGTTTCGCCTTAAGCAGGGCTAATTCATTTGCCAGCAGCGTTTCATTGATGTTTACAGAAATCTTTCCGGCATTGATTTTAGCCTGCTGCTCCCCAAAAAACAACGGCAGCGAAAGCCCGACCATAAACCCCTGGTAATTTTTAACTCCTGCGTATGAATTGGTTCCGACAAAATAACTCAATGACAAATCGGGGAACATCCGGTTACGCTCGACCTGGAGCAATGCAAGTTCCCGGTTGGTTCGCATCCTCATCAGTTGCATACCAGGGCTTGATTCCAGGCTGATCTCTTTGACTGCTATTAAACCCAGGGGTTGAAACGGGATCTCAAAAGTACTGTCATATTGAATCAGGGTTTGTAAATTCTGATAGGCTATGTTCAGGCTGTATTTCAACTCATTCGTTGCTGCATTGATTTGTTGCTGCTTTGCTTTTGCATTCAGCAGGTCGAGCCGGCTGATATTGCCCTGCTGGTAACTGAACGCTGACCCTTTTTCGAAACTGCTGTACAGGCTGTCAATTTTCAAAAAAACCTGCTGTTTATTCAACAGGTATTGGATCTCATAAAAAGCCTGTGACACATCTTTTGTCAACAGTTGTTTTTGCCTGATCAGCTCCATTTCAGCCAGGGAGACATTCACCCCATTCGCCCTGTTTTGAGCTGCATATACGGTTGGAAAATTAAAATTCTGCTCCAGCCCGATTACGTTGAGCGGATAGCCGTTTTCAGCGATGTTGTTCTGGTCGTACCCATAATAAACCAGTGTTTTATCAATGGTCAAAGCCGAAGGTCTGAGGGCGTTGCTTTCCTGAACTTTTAAGGTGTAGGCCCTTATTTCCTTGTTGTTTTGCAGGGCAATCGCGATGGCATCATCCAGTCCCATGACTTTTGACTGGCCCATTGAAGCAAAGGCAGGAAAAAGCAGCAAAAGGAAAATGGGAATCATTTTCATTCGTTTAAACTTCAAAGGCCAAAGCTGAATCCCGGTAACATTGTTAAATATTTCAAAAAGCAAAGGCAAAGCGATCATTGTAAGCAGGGTGGAAGTGATCAAACCGCCTATCACAACGGTGGCCAGAGGTCGCTGCACTTCAGCGCCGGCCCCCGATGAAATGGCCATGGGTAAAAATCCCAGTGCGGCCGCTGCAGCGGTCAGCATGACCGGCCGCAGGCGATTGCGGGTACCGGTAAGGATGAGTTCTCGCATATTCGTCATGCCCGCATGACTTAACTCCTTTAAATGTTCAATGAGTACAATGCCATTGAGTACAGCAATTCCGAACAGGGCAATAAAACCAATCCCTGCCGATACGCTGAACGGCATTCCCCGCATCCACAAAAATATGACACCACCAACGGTAGCCAGCGGAACCGCCGAAAATATCATCACGGCATCCTTGAATGACTTGAATGCGAAGTGCAGGAAAACAAAAATCAGCAACAAAGCAATCGGCACGGCAATCATCAGCCGGTTGGTTGCATTTTTTAAATTTTCAAACTGACCGCCATACGCAATATAATTCCCGGGTTCAAGGGTGATATTTTTGTCAATCCTTCCCTGGATATCTTCCACGACGGATTGTAAGTCGCGGTTTCGAACATTAACACTCACCACCACCCTGCGATGGGTATTGTCGCGCGAAATCTTAGCAGGTCCCTCGGTGAATTGAATTTCTGCGAGCTCGTTCAGGGGTATTTGTTCGCCATTGGGCAATGGAACCTGCAGGTATTCAATGTTGTCAATATCCTGCCGGCTTTGTTTCTGCAACCGCACCACCAGGTCGAATCGTTTCTCCCCTTCAAAAACACTGCCGGTGACTTCCCCGCCGAAAGCCATGGCAAGGTACCTGTTCAGCGTCTGCATATCGAGCCCGTAATGGGCAATTTTACTCCTGTTGTACCTGACACTCATCTGCGGAAGACCTGCCGTTTTTTCGAGGATGACATCAGCCGCCCCCGGAACATCATCAATCAGCTTTTTGATTTCAACAGCCTTCCTGTTTAAATATTCAAGATCCTCGCCAAATATCTTAACGGCAATATCAGCCCGTACTCCTGTGATCAGTTCATTGAACCTCATTTCAATGGGTTGGGTAAATTCATACTCCACACCTGGGATGACCGACAAGGCCTCCTTGAACTGGTCGGCCAGTTCCTCCTTATTCTTTGCAGATACCCACTCCTTGCGTGGCTTCAGTTTGATGATCATATCGATTTCTTCCATCGACATCGGATCGGTGGGAACTTCGGCTGCCCCGATCCGGCATACGATCTGATCAACTTCCGGAAATGACTTGATCAGTATGTTTTCCATGCGTGTGGTCAACTCAACTGTTTTGGACAGGGATGTTCCCGTTTTTAACACCGGTTGAATCACAAAATCTCCCTCATCCAGGGTAGGAACAAATTCACCACCGATTCTTGAAAACAGCAATACCGTGAGCACCAGTGATGCCAGAGCCATACCAAGGACGATTCCTTTATGATTGCACGACCACTGCATCACCGGGGTATAGGAGCGGTAGGCCTGGTTCATAATCCATTTCGACAAATTCCATTTCTGCTCTTTCTCGGGTTTCAAAAAGAGCGAGGCCGCAACAGGAAGCCAGGTCAACCCAAGAATCATGGCTCCGACGATGGCAAAGCTGAAAGACAATGCCATGGGACGGAACATTTTGCCCTCTACCCCGCTGAGCGAAAGAATCGGGATGAATACGATCAGGATGATCACCTGTCCGAAGATGGCCGAACTCATCATGCTTGAAGCACCTTTGAAAGTGATGCGGTCGATCAGCGCCTGACGTTCGTCTCCCTTCAACCTGTCAAAATCAGCTTTCCCTGTGGTAATCCTGATGGCAATGAATTCAACAATGATGACGGCGCCATCAATGATAATCCCAAAATCGAGGGCGCCAAGACTCATTAGGTTTGCGTCAACGCCGAACACATACATCATGGAGATGGTAAAGAGCAATGCAAGTGGGATCATCGAGGCAATAACGAGGGCCGAACGCACATTTCCCAGCAGGATAATGACGATCAGCACAACGATGAGACATCCAAGCACAAGGTTTTCGACGACCGTAAAAGAGGTTCTTGCAATCAACTCACTGCGCTCCAGGATCGGATTGATGAAAACCCCTTCGGGCAGATTTTTCTGCACTTCAGCGACCCTCTTCTTCACCTCGTTGATCACGAGTTTTGAGTTGGCGTTTTTCAGCATCATCACCTGGCCAAGCACCTTTTCGCCTTTCCCGTTGGCCGTAATGGCTCCGAACCGGTTGGCGAAGCCATAATGCACATCGGCGATGTCCTTTACAAAAACCGGGATTCCATTGTTACTCTTTACAACAATGTTTTCAATGTCTTCCAGCGATTTTACCTGTCCGTCGCCCCGTATAAAATAACTCTGGTTGGTTTTCTCGATATAGGCGCCGCCTGAAATGCTGTTGTTTGTCTCCAATGCGTCGAATACCTCCATCAGGGTCAGATTCATGCTGCGCATGCGGTTCGGATCCACAGCGACTTCGTATTGTTTCAGGAATCCGCCCCAGCTGTTCACTTCAACCACCCCGTTAATTCCTGATAATTGTCGTTTAACAATCCAATCCTGGATGGTTCGTAATTCCATGGCGGAATATCTACCTTCATAACCTGGCCTTACATCGAGGATATATTGGTATATTTCGCCCAAACCGGTGGTGATCGGCCCCATTTCAGGCGTTCCGAACCCATCGGGGATATTGGCAGAAGCCGCTTTGATCTTTTCTGCGATTAGTTGCCTGGGCAAATAAGTGCCGATGTCATCTTTGAAGACGATTGTGACAACGGATAATCCGAATTTCGAAATAGACCGGATTTCGACCACTCCCGGCAGGTTGGCCATTTCCAGCTCAACCGGAGCCGTGATGAACTGCTCGATTTCCTGGGTTGAGAGATTCCCCGATGTAGTAATTACCTGAACCTGGTTGTTGGTGATGTCGGGAACGGCGCCAACCGGGATCCTGACAATTGCAAAAATTCCAAACGCAGCCATCGTCAATGTGAAAAGAATCACAATTAGTTTATTCCTGATACTGAAATCAATGATCTTTTCTAACATGAATTGACTTTTTTCAAATAGGATCTCAAAGTTAATTTTTTTATTGCCATTCGCATCATGTTTGCAAACTATCTCTCCTTCATGTTATTCAATATCTGAATCGCAATCATTTCTGACGCCCTGATGATGGGATATGCTGCCCGCGAAGCTGTCAGACAAGGTGTGTGCCAATACGGACCATATCAACTTTTTTGTGTGAGCAGGTTCACAATAAAGCAATCCAACCCTAATTGAGTAATGACTGAGGATAGGCTTTTCAATGCTTCCGGTTCAGAATAAAGCGTTCCCTTGACGAACTGGACGATGATAACTTTTTTACCGGCTCCCTTACTTCCCTTTTTTGAGAATTGTCTTTTCAACCTCCTCCTTGCTGATGGGTTTGGTGCAGAAAAACCAATCGTAACATTTTAATCCTTCTTTGTTTTCCATTCGTTCCTTGGCAACACCGCATGATCCGGCGGTTGGAACAATTACATCATCACCTGGCCGCCAATCAGCAGGAGTTGCGATCGAAAAAGCATCGGCAGTTTGCATGGCAACAAGCGCACGATATATTTCATCAAAATTCCTTCCCAGGCTTAAAGGATAATAGATAACAGCCCGGATAATTCCTTTTGGATCAATAAAAAATACAGCGCGCACTGCTTTTGTGTTGCTTTCGCCTGGCATCATCATGCCATATTTTTTGGCCACTTCCATGGTAATATCCTCAATCAAAGGAAACTTGACTTCTACATCCTTCATTCCTTTGTATTCGATTTTTTCTTTGATGGTTCTAAGCCAGGCTATGTGGCTGTATAAACCGTCAACAGATAAACCCACCAGTTTGCAATTTCCTTCATTGAATTTTGCCTCCAGGCTTGCAAAAGTCATGAACTCAGAGGTGCAAACGGGCGTGAAATCAGCAGGATGACTAAATAATATTACCCAACTACCACTGTAATCAGTCGGGAAATTTATTTGCCCTTGCGTGGTGACTGCCGTAAATGCAGGTGCTTTATCGCCTATGCGTGGCATAGCAATAAATTCTTGATTTTGATTGGTTTCCATGATTTTTAACATTAAGGGTTAATTAATTCAGTAAATTCGTCCCTGTTTCAGGTTGTAAAATAACTTTCAAATATAATCATTTATTTGAACTTATGTTCATAAGTTATCGTAATTTTGTAAACTATGCCAAGACCTAAAAGAAAACGTATTGTTAACCATCCTCCCATGATGGAAGGATTCAAGCCTTTTGGAATTCCGATCACCGATCTTGAGCCGGTCATCCTTTTTTTTGAAGAATATGAGGCAATGCGATTGCTGGATTATTTAGGAATGACTCAGCTTGAGGCAGCGCATGAAATGGCCGTTTCTCGTCCGACGCTGACACGGATCTACGAAAAAGCCCGGCGCTCAATTGCTGAGGCCTTTGTAGAAGGGAAAGCCATTTTCATCGCCGGGGGAGATTATCATACGGATGAGTTCTGGTATCGCTGTGAAGCCTGCCATAAACTGCTGATCAGTGAAAAAGCGATCAGATGCTGCTCATATTGCGAATCGGATAAAATCAGGCCCCTCACCGATAAGCCTCATAAGACTGATCAGGAAAATTGTGAAAATCTTCCGGGATTTTGCATTTGCCTGCATTGCAATACAAAGATACCTCATCAGCCGGGGGTGCCCTGCAAGGAAAGTGTATGTCCACAATGCGGAAAGAATATGATCAGAGAAAATAGTTATCATCATCAGTTATATCTTAAAAAGAAAGGAATTAGTAATGAAAATCGCGATCCCCAGTGACGAGGGAACTTATTTATCTCAACATTTTGGGAAAACCCTGGGATTTACAATTTTTGAAGTTGATAACGGTCATATCCTCAAACAGGAATACCGCGCCAATTCTTTTACCGGTCATGCCATGGGGCAACATCAGGAACATCAGCATCATGGCCCTGAACATAAAGAACACGCTCAACATTCCCATAACAGGATATTGAATGCGTTGCATGATTGTGAAGTGATAATTGCAGGAGGAATGGGGCGCAGATTGGTTGATGATCTCACCGAATCCGGAAAAAGAATCATCCTCACCACCCAACTCGAAACCAGGAAAGCAGTGGAGTTGTTCCTGGCTGATGAGTTAAAAAGCGACAAGGATTCGTGCAGTCAACATAAATAATTGACCATGAGTCTGGTTGAATTGTTGAAGAAAGATGTCAGGTTTCAGGAGGGCCTGTCTGCATGCATCAATTGTGGCACATGCACAGCCATCTGCCCGGCTGCACATTTTTATAATTACGACCCCAGGATTATTGCCGATACAATTCAACGTGGCAATGAAGCCGACATTCTTGATTTGTTGGAATCAGATACGATATGGTTTTGCGGAGAATGTCTGAGTTGTAAGACCCGTTGTCCCCGTAATAACACACCAGGCTATATTGTGCAGGCACTGCGCAACCTGTCCCAGGAACTTGGTTGTTTTACAAAGTCAGAAAGGGGCCGTCAGCAACTGGAGGTCAAACGAATCATCGGCGAGAACATGATCAAATACGGGTATTGCGTTTACCTGGATGAAATTGATCTGGATGGTCATCCGGAACAAGGTCCTGTTTGGCAATGGTATAAAGATCATGCCGATAGCATTTTAAAAAGGCTAGGGGCAAATTATAAAGGAGATGGACCGGGTACCATGCGAAAAATCAGTGAGGAGGACATGTCGGAACTGAATCGGATTTTCGAAGTCACCGGGGCTATCAAGCGATTTGAGGATATTGAACAACATTGCAGGGTTGAAATAGCGAAATAGCGAAATGGTGAAATACAGTGAAAATTGCATGAAGGATGAAGATTGAAGGGAAACAGCGGCTATGGGATGAATATCAGAAGGAGATAGCCGATGACCATTATTATTTTGCGCGCAGTTGTATCCGGCAAAATTTCTTTCCTGGTTCTGAAATAGCATTTCTCCGGATATTAAAGAACTATTTGCACAAGGATGTGTATGATGATCCCCATCAAACAACCTGCACCGGTATTGCTTATCATTCAGCGCTGATTCCTTTTGAAACCACACGGGCAGTTGTAGCCAGGCAATTCTCCCTGATGAATCAGGCCGGTTATGAAAATTTTGTTCCATCCTGTGTCACCTCCTTTGGCGTTTATTCAGAAGTGATTGAAACCTGGCATCATTTTCCTGAAACCTTGGAACAAGCGAGACAGCAGCTTTATGAAGCAACCGGCAGAAAATTTTCCTGTCCTGAGAACCTGGTTCACACCAGTGATATCATCTATAAATACCGGATGGAAATTGCCCGGCAATCAAGGTATAAGTTGATCAATCGTAATACAGGAGAACCCTTAAAGGTGGTGGAACACATCGGATGTCATTATGCCAAGATGTTTCCCAAAAAAGGGGTTGGCGGCGCTGAATTTCCATCTGTTCTTTCCGGTATGATTGAAGCCTGGGGAGGAGCGGTGATTGATTATCCGGAACGCCGGCATTGCTGTGGCTTTGGATTCAGAAATTACATCATCAAGGAAAACAGGGGCTACTCTTTATCGAATTCAAAACTCAAGTTTGACTCCATGGAGCCATATAAACCTGATTTTATTGTGGCCAACTGCCCGGGATGTACCTATTTTTTAGACCGCTGGCAATATGTGATTGCAGAAACAACCGGTAAAACCTATGGCGCCGAAGGTTATGGAATCCCTGTGTTGACCTATGAAGAGATGGCAGGATTGGTGTTGGGGATGGACCCCTGGGATCTTGGGATGCAATTGCACCAGGTTTCAGTTGAATCTTTGCTTGATAAAATTAACATTCAATATGATCCCGCGAAAAAATACAGCGGTTATATGAATGAAAATATCGGAATTCCTGAAAAACCAGACTTCCTGAAAATTTAAGAATGCACCTGCTTATTGGCATGGAATAAATTTCTTATCTCCGGGAAAAGGTACCATCCATAAAGAACGGCAGAAAGCAGCAGTAATCCTTTCCCAAGAAGACAATAGGAGCCGCAATAATAGTCATCTCCAAATCCTAAAAGACAAGTAACACATCCCAGAATTGCCATCAGCAGATAGTCGACAAAAATTACAAGGGGTAATCCG
>CAISJJ010000307.1 GCA_903885595.1 uncultured Bacteroidales bacterium | reverse complement strand
ATGGAAAAAACACTAACAAGAGGTGATTATGATATAAAATGGTTTTCACGAAAAAATAAATTAAAGAATCAGTTTCTTTCATATTTCCGCCTCGAAAATTATTTCCCTGAATCTGATAACCTCAACAAAACACTCATTCATTACAGAGGTGAATCATATCATATTAAATTTGAAAACGGACTGCTGCATATCGAAGAGGCAAAGAATGGCGATTATCCATTGCCACAAATAATGTACGTTCCTGCTGAACGAAATTTTACTGCCGACGTGAAAAGTCCAAGGTTAATAAAATTAACCTCTGAATCGATGATCGAATTTGTTACCGAATTGGCAAAGGCGCTTAATGATATGAAAGGATCAATTCGCTTGCCAATAAATGAAGTGGACGTAGAATACAATAAACAGTATGATATTATTTACCTCAAAGGAAAAGTAAATAATGACCCATATAAAATTAAGCTATCGGAGGCATCAAGCGGTTTTCAGTCAGTTGTGCCATTGTATTTGGTTTCGTTGTTCCTTGCCAATTCTGTTAAAAAGCAAAGTGAAAGCATGAAAGAAGCAATGACAAGCGAGCAAAGAGAACGCTTTCGTAAACGATTTCAAAAAATAAATGAAAACACTGAATTAACAGAAGAACAAAAACGAATTGCAATTTCTTCTCTGGCAAATGAATTTACAAAAACTGCTTTTATCAATATCGTGGAAGAGCCTGAGCAAAATTTATTTCCTGTTTCACAAGGGGAGGTACTAAAAAAACTCCTTGAGTTTAATAATATGAGTAAGGGAAATAAGCTGATAATAACCACACACAGCCCTTATCTTATCAATAGTTTAACATTGGCGGTAAAGGCAAATGAATTAAAGCAAAAAATTACCAACGATGAAATGAAAACCAGGGTGAACAAAATTGTTCCGTTGAATGCTACTATAAATCCGAAAGAATTGGTAATCTATGAATGCGATGAAAAAAACGGGACAATTAAAAGATTGAATGGTGTTGAAGGCATACCATCCGACAAAAACTACCTGAACCAATTAATTGCCGTTGGGAATCAACATTTTGATTCACTATTGGAAATAGAAGAAGACAATGAATGTTGATTTTTTCAAATCCGAATGCTGCGATTCTACAAGTGAAATCAGGTTTGGTATTTGTGATGAAGAAAACAAAGAACCGGCATATATTGATACCGATTACGAAGAAAATTGGATTGCCATAGTATTGAATGGAGAAGCAAAGAAAATTCAATTTACGGCCATTGATAATTGCATTGATGTTTTTCGTAAGAATGGCGATATGGAAAAACGATGTGATGCAATGCTCAGTTATGACAGCACACTGATTTTTGTAGAACTTAAAACCAAAAGAAGAGACTGGAAAACTGAGGGACTTAATCAGATTGAAGCCACTCTTCAGAGAATGATAATCGAGGATAAGGAATATTATTTTGGTTTTAAAAAGAGGAAAGCAATAGTAGCAAATTTGAAAAATGCTTTTCCTGCGTTTCAATCCTTCGACTCAGAGCGAAGAGCCTGGTTCAATAAAGAATACGGAATCCGATTGCAATTTGAGGCACAAATCGTAATCAAATAAAATGGCCGACACAGTTCAATGTTATCTGGTGAAAAGAATATATAACTCTGAAATAGTGAAAAAATATAACACGCTATATTCACTCTCCTATTTCATCCTCCTGGCATCCTGTGCAGAGCATTACCAGCAGGGGTTATAAGTGCGTTGCGCGATATTTTATGAAAGAGATTTTCACAAGAAATATAGATATTAATAAAACCTCCTTTCTAAACTGGAGGACATCAAAGAATTCGGACATCGAGAACATCCTAGTTTTAGCAGAAGGGTATTTAGATTCATCTATTGAATTAGCAAAATTCTGTCTCAAAGACAACCGTGATAAAAAAGCAGATATTCTAATTTTTCCAATTCTGGCAAATGCGAACCATGGAATAGAATTGTATCTCAAATCTTTAGTCTGGATTTTAAATAAATTATTGGGATCCAAACAGAAAATTGAAGGAAATCATAATATCAAGCAAATTCTTGATAATTTAAAAGTAAAAATTAGAAAGTATAAAGGCCAATCTACATTAAATAGTTTTAATAAAAGAACTGCTAATCTTCAAAATTATGTTACTGAGTTATTCACAAGGATAAATGCCACTTTAGAAAATGATAATATGGATTTCTCTCGATACCCTTTAAACAAGAATTATATTAATCATTTTTATGTTGACGAGTTTAGTAATGTTGAAATCGATTTAGAAAATTTATTAATTCGATTTCAAGAAATCAAAGAGTGTTTAGATGAAATAGCATACCATTATTTTGATCAAGAATTGAATCAAGAATGGTAGAAATAAAAAATCGCACAACAAACCGTCAGCCGAGCAATGCGGGCGGTTTCCGGAGGCTGGCATTCACCAAACCTGTAAGTGATACAGGTAAGCAAAGATAAGAATAAGTAGTTGATCCTTAACAATTATTAACAAGTTGATTGTTAATAACTTATGTTCTTTGAAAGTATGAATTGTGTGCAGATTTTGATTATATTTGATCAAAACCCTGCAAATCATGTTAAAGAAATTACCGAAGCAGCCGCAGTTAGAAATGTTTAAAACGGTGCTGACGAGCTTTATAAACCCTGAGCATGAACTTTGTCTTTTGGCAAGGAACCTTGACTGGGCCTACCTCGAAAGTGAGTTTGCACCATTGTACGGAACAGTTGGCAGGCCTTCAGTTCCAATCAGAACAATCGTTGGCCTTTTGCTATTGAAGCAGATGTACAACCTGGGCGATGAAACAGTAGTACAGCGGTATCTTGAAAACCCTTACTGGCAGCATTTTTGCGGTGAGATCTATTTCCAGTACCGGCTGCCTTTTGACCCAAGTGATTTTGTTCACTTCCGTCACCGGATCGGAGCAGAAGGGATGCAGAAGATCTTCAAGCAGAGCATCGATTTGTTTGGTGAAGATGTGATCAGGAAGGAAGTACGTGAAGTTAGGGTTGATACCACAGTTCAGGAAAAGAACATCACCTTCCCGACGGACCGTAAACTTTACGAAAAGACAATCGAATACTGCAAACGGATTGCAAAGGCGGAAGGGATACAGCTCAAAAGAACCTATACCTTTGAAATACGCAAACTAAAGGCCCAGCTGCGATTTGCACGGAAGCCCAGGAACTATAAGAAGCTGGATCGTTTGCAGAAAAAGCTTTATCGGATTACCGTTAAGATACACAATGACCTGGTGACTCAACTTAATCCAATGCCGAAACAAAGCTATCTTGACACTTTCAATGTATTGTACCGGGTTTTGACACAAAGGCGCGAGGATAAAAACAAAGTATACAGCATACACGAGCCAGAGGTACTCTGTATTGCAAAAGGGAAAGAACATAAGCCTTACGAGTTCGGCAACAAGAGTTCATTCGCATACACACGCCATGGAGGCATCATTGTAGGAGCCATGGCCATAGAGGGAAACGCTTTTGATGGACACACACTGAAGCCACAGTTGGATCAGGTAAGAGAACTTACCGGAGGGAAAACACGGAAAGCCATTGTGGACCGTGGATACAGAGGACGTGAAAAAATAGGGATCACAGATGTAGTAATGCCAAAGACACTAAAACGTGAGAGCTACTACCTGAAAAAGCAAAGAGAGGCCCGATGTCGATCAAGAGCAGGAATAGAAGGACTGATATCACACTTGAAACATGATCACCGAATGCTCAGGAATTATCTGAAAGGCACAGCCGGAGACAAAATCAACACATTATTGGCTGCTTCGGCATACAATATGATGAAATGGATGAGACTAAAACGAGAAGAAATATTGTTTTTTGTTTTACGGTGGTATTACCAGGCGATCTTTTTTGCCCCGGTAAATATCCAGAGCATTTGAAGCAACAAAAAAAGTGAATTAATAAGGATCAACTAATTAGTGTCTGTCCATACAGACCCCAATTTTGTTGATAACCGCCAGATTTTTGATGCGCATGGGGATTTTTCGCAACAAAAAGACATCTTTTAGTGGAACAAGGCCAGAACTCTGTTAATAACCCAACCCAGCATGTTAATATCAGCTGGAT
>CAISJJ010000306.1 GCA_903885595.1 uncultured Bacteroidales bacterium | reverse complement strand
TCCCTTCAAGAACATCTGATGTATTTAAAAAAATCAGCTTGTCCTTGTTGAACTTATGAGTTATTGAAACTGAATCCAGAATACTTGCGATATCTCTAATATTACTCATAGTTCAGCTTCTCTAATTGATTTTTAATATCAGATTCCATACAGTTAGATTCTTCAAAAAGGCGTTCTAATGTATTTTTGATTTTAGCCATTTTAGAATTAAACTCGTTTGGTGTAATGTCGGTATAGTCAATTTTCACATCAAAATATTGACCAGCACTTAGTGAATAATCTTTAGATTTTATATCCTCATACGTAACTACTACAGTGAAGTTCTCTTTAGTTTCATGTTTGTTAAACGTGTTAATAATCTCCTCTTCCTCATTGAAAGAGAGAAGGGTTTTTTGATTTTTACCTTCTTTTACTGTTGTACCCATTTGGGAAGCATCCATCAGAACAATATCACCCTTGGTATTTGCTTTATCGATTAAGAGTACAGATACATTTGTGCCTGTTGTTGCAAAGATGTTGCTTGGCATTGATACCACACCTCGAAGCATTCGTGATTCAACCAGTTTTTCTCGAATCTTTTTAGGAATACCAGTTTGTGCAGTGACAAAACCCGTTGGAACAACAATTGCGGCTTTACCCTTTGCCGATAATGAGAATATAATGTGTTGAATGAATGTTAAATATATAGCCATACTATTCTTATCCTTCTTTGGAATATTTGGTATACCAGCAAAAAACCGATCATGATTTTGCTTGGAATCTAAATCATTTCTATAATCACTGAAGTCCAAATTAAACGGAGGATTTGAAACAATATAGTCGAAGGTCATCAGTTTATCACCTACTTTGTGAAATGGCATTAGCATGGTGTTGCCCTGGATGATGTTCTGGATGGAGTGCACTAGGTTGTTTAGAATGAGGTTCAACCTGAGCATGCTACTGCTTTTTTGTGAAATATCCTGGGAGTAGATGGTACACCGGTCTTCACCGATAGCATGGGCCAGATTCATTAGCAGGGTTCCCGAACCAGCAGCTGGGTCATAACAGGTTACATTCGATACTGGCTTGTCGACCAAAATTGAAGCCATTATTTTTGACACTGAATGAGGTGTATAATATTCCGCATATTTTCCACCACCATCTTTGTTGTAATCTTTGATCAGGTATTCGAAGATGGTGGAGAAAAAATCGAATTTCTGGCTGAAGATCTTCTCGAAACTAAAATTCACCAGCTGGTTAATGATGGCCTTGCAGAAATTATCCCGTTGGGAACTGTCTGTAATATAGTTGCTCAATTCATCGAACAAGACGATTTTTGCACCGGTACCGGTTTTAACAGAGAAAATGTCGTTGTTAAAAATGGCAATGTCACGCAGGGTGTCATCAAAGAATTTAGCAAATTGTTCTTTGTCTTGTCGATTGTAAAGATTGGATAGGAAATGTTCCCTTTTTAATTTTGCGCTATCCGGATTCATGCGCAATAGCAACATTTCATATTGTTTATCGGAGTATTTGGCTATCTCCTGTTCCCAATTTTCGGCTTTGCTAAGATTCTGGTCCAACTGTTTAACTTCATAACCGAATTTATCATTCATAAATTTATACAGGAAAACCTGGGTAATGATTTTAAATTCATTTCCATCGTTCCCCAATCCATATGAGGTACAAACACCTTTCAGGTTATCAATGAGCTCTTTTGTTTGTGCGGTAAAATCCTGTGTATTCATGCTGCGTATTTCCCGTTATATTCGTTCATATATTCTCTTACCAAACAGCCGTTTATATATTTGGCTGATTCTGGGTCCAGTTCAATTTTATTTTTCCCAAAACTTCCAATAACCATCTGGATCAAAAGTTGTTCAAAATAACTTTCATTGTTTAACATCTGTGTATTAATCAATACTTTATCGTCTACTTGTTTCTTTATATCCATGAGCGTTTCACAAATTTCACTCTCTCTCTTCGAAATATTGCCCTTTTCCAGGATACGTTTATGCATTCGGGCATATTTGGCATCATTTGCGTATTTTGCCTTAAGCAAATTGTTCTTGCGATTAAGTTCCGTTACCTTGTCATAGATCTGCTGCAAGGAACCAATATTGCTTTTCATTTCATCCTGGGTAACTTCATCAAGATTCTTCTTGTCAAACAATCTCCTGAGTTCATCGTATAACGAAACAAATTCCGGATCGTTTTGGTCGAAATTACCTCCCAAGGCCTCACG
>CAISJJ010000305.1 GCA_903885595.1 uncultured Bacteroidales bacterium | reverse complement strand
CTATCGTCGTTGGTTAACTCGTTCTCTGCTTTTGATTCCGCTTTAACTGCATATGAGCAGGCCCAGCTCCAAAGGGACGAGGCAAATAATAACGCGAAGAAGGATAATCTGAAGAAACGTTTGGATGGTGGTCTTATAACCCAGCAACAATACAATGCGAGTGTTTCGAGAATGGATCAGGAAATGTCGGCCAAAAAACGCAAAATCGCATATGATGAAGCTGTTCGGCAGAAGGCAATTTCATTAGTGCAGGCAATAATAAACACTGCCCAGGGTATTGCCGCTGCGTTAACCGTTCCATATGTGGGAATCGCCCTGGCTGTTGTGGCCGGAATCATGGGCGCAGCCCAGATAGCGCTGATAGCGTCAACCCCGATACCCGAAGCTGCCAAAGGAAGATATAATGTGATTGGCCAGGATGACAAAAAAACATACAGGGATGTACCTTATGAAGAATCCTACACAGGAATCCCTGGCAGACCGTTGCTGATCAACGAAACAGGCGATGAGATTGTGATCGATCCTGAAACAACCAAAAGGTTGCAACGTGAAGCGCCGTATGTTATTGAAACAATCAAAAAGGCACGGAGGGGCGAACTTTCAACCGGCGACACTACAGGTCAAATTCTAGCTGATGAATCAGGAGATAAAATTGTCATTTTACCGGAAACTTTAAGGTATCTGAAACAAAATGCTCCGGAGGTAATCGATGTGATCAACCAGGCAGCTCAAACTGAAGCCGGGATCCAGGATAAGGTTTCTCCATCACCGGTAATCAACCTTCATGAATCTTCCGGATCCATCGATGCCAATGACCAGGTGCCACCAGCTCCGGGAGCAAGCCCGGTGATCATTCAATCAGAGCCGGTAATCAACCTTCCTGAACCTTCCGGGTCCATTGATGCCAGGGATCAGGTGTTGCCAGCTGCAGGAGAAAGCCCGGTGATTATCCAGTCAGAACCGGTAATCAACCTTCCTGAACCCGCCGGGTCCATCGATGCCAGGGATCAGGTGTTGCCAGCTGCAGGAGAAAGCCCGGTAATTATCCAGTCAGAACCGGTAATAAACCTTCCTGAACCTTCCGGGTCCATCGATGCCAGGGATCAGGTGTCTCCATCACCAGGTGAGAGCCCTATAATCATTACAACTGAACCGGTGATCAACCTCCCGGAACCCGCCGGATCCATCGATGCCAGGGATCAGGTGTTGCCAGCTTCAGGAGAAAGCCCGGTAATTATCCAGTCAGAACCGGTAATAAACCTTCCTGAATCTTCCGGATCCATCGATGCCAATGACCAGGCGCCACCAGCTCCGAGAGCAAGCCCGGTGATCATTCAATCAGAGCCGGTAATCAACCTTCCTGAATCTTCCGGATCCATCGATGCCAATGACCAGGCGCCACCAGCTCCGGGAGAAACCAAAGTGATCATCCAGTCAGAGCCGGTAATCAACCTTCCTGAATCTTCCGGATCCATCGATGCCAATGACCAGGTGCCACCAGCTCCGGGAGCAAGCCCGGTGATCATTCAATCAGAGCCGGTAATCAACCTTCCTGAATCTTCCGGATCCATCGATGCCAACGACCAGGCGCCACCAGCTCCGGGAGAAACCAAAGTGATCATCCAGTCAGAGCCGGTGATCCACCTTCCTGAATCTTCCGGATCCATCGATGCCAATGACCAGGTGCCACCAGCTCCGGGAGCAAGCCCGGTGATCACCTTTCCGGAAATACCGTCAGAGAGAATTCAAATGATATTGCCGGATATCAGGGCTATGAGATTTAATCCCGAACTTCTTAATGCGATCACTGGAATTTCACAACGACGGGGTGTTACTGAGACGGTGCGGGAAATTAAAAATGAGCCCGCTCAGATCGTGGTAAATACTGATAATTCTGAACTGAAAGCCGCTATTGACCTTCTAAATGCGACACTAAGGAAAGGAATCAAATCATCAATAATCTATGATAACCTGGAACAGGAATCTCAGTTAATAAATGATATCCGATCCGACTCTACCAGATAAATTACAAGAATTTCTAATGTTAATAACCAATACCAAAAATTTAAAAACATGCTATCATTAAAAATTGACGGGTCACCGGTAGAGCTTCCACCGGATTTTTCTATAACTCTTAATCTTAAATCTCCGATTTTTGGCGAAACAGGATCGTATTCCTATCCGTTTAAGCTGCCAAATACCCCACGTAACGCAATCAGAACCGGATTCCGACATCGAATTTCAAATACCGCTGACATTTATCATGAATTTGCTGGAACATACTTTTGGAAAGGGATGTCACTTTTCAGTGGGACCATCAAATTAAGGGTTTTAACCTCAGATTATTTTGAAGGATATTTGCTTGAAGGCAATGGAGACTTTACTTACCAGCGGAAGAATACTTCTCTTCAAAATATAGACTTTGGAGAAATGAATTTTGAAACGGAATACGTGCGTTTGAATTTTATAAACCAATGTGCACAAAAAGTTTATCCTGAAAGAAATGTTTCTTTCCCGCAAATACTCAATAAATCTTATTTTGATGAACTCCCGACTGATCCGGGATTATTAAACCTGAATAACTATCGCGCATCACAAATAAATATTACTACAACCGAATTTAACAGAACGATTATAGTACCAATGCTTTATTTGCGCTATGTGCTGAAAACAATATTTGAACAACTCAAATTCACCTTTGATGATACATTTTTTGCCACCGATGCTGCATATGATTCACTTGTGTTGTACAATTCGGTTGATTGTAATGGCGGTGAGGAGGGCTTTTTCCAGTATGATAAACTGAGCCTTTTTTTGAATTACCATGTTCCAAGAATGAGCCTGAATGATTTCTTTAGCGGGCTTGAAACTTTTTTTAATATCCGGTTTTTTGTAAACAACAACACTGCCACTGTTAAATTGGTTTCAGTGGATCAAATTGTGAAGTCCGATGAATATACTGAGTTCTCTGACAGATTAATTTCGATTGTTACAGAACCTGAAGAAAAAATAACCGGATTCCATTTAAAAATGGACATGAGCACCGATGATGAAACCTACACAATTCAGGCGCCTTACCAGGAATGGGTGCTAAATTCAATAAAGCCACCGGTACAATCAGTTTCCGACCTGGCTGGATGGCCGGCATCAACGATTTTTGATACCCGGTTTGTAGTTGAACAGGATACTTACTATATCTTAAACTCGAGTAAGGAATGGCAACCGATTACTGACATGTATTATACATGGAACCTTTTTTCTCAATGGGTTTATAAAAACAGAGATCAGTCTATTGATACAAAGTTTTCATCTTTGATGAGTGAAAATATTGATCCTTATAATGCGATTATTGGTAACAAACGGGATGAATGGGAAAGTGTAACTCCCAAACTTTTATTTATTCGATGGGAGGATAACGGGACAGAGAACAGTCGGGTTTCTGGCAGAGGCTTTGTTACGCTAAACTACCTTGTAACACACAGTTTGCTGTATCCTGGTGAAAATGGATTGATGAATAAATATTATAAGGCATATTGCGATTTTCGGATCTCAACTAAACTGGTGAAAATCGTAAAGCAGATGGAATTTAGAGAGCTCAAGAATTTTGACTTCTCAAAAAAGTATATGATTGGCGGAGTAAAATATCTTGTAAAGTCTATCCAGGTGGTCCTGAAAAAGGATCGTATAATGCCTGCAACACTGGAGTGTTACATCTGCAATTAGCGCTGGACTGTAGATCAGGGTAAAACCTGCGAATGCAGGTTTTACTTGTTCCATACAGAGTCCATTTCAAGTATTTTAAGACCAAGCGTAATTTTCACATAGATCATTGTTGTTTTCAGGTCTTTATGTCCAAGAAGATGGCTGAGTGTTTGAACACTCATACCCCTGGCAATGGAAAGAGTTGCGAAAGTATGTCTGGAGCAATGAAAGGATATCTTTTTGTCAATCTGACAGATGGATACAGATTCTTTAATATACCTGTTTGTCGTTTGATTGCTGTTTACACGGAACACCTTCTCATTTGGAAGTCCATGTCCGATTAATTCGAGTGCACATTTGGGAAGCGGGATTTCAACAGGGTCGTTATTCTTATGCATTTTTATGCGTAAAAGGGTTTGTTCGGCTCCGGCATGTACCTCTTGTTTCAGGTTTTTATACCGGAGCTCCTTAATGTCGGTGAATCGCAATCCACAGTAACAACAAAACAGGAAATACTTTAAAACATTTTCCTGGTAGTTTTTTAATGGTACATTCAAAAATATTTGTTCCAAACGGTATAATTCATTTTCAGTAAGATAAGCACGGTTACCTGGAACTTTTTTCAATTTGTATTTTCTGAAAATAACGTTTTCCTTTACTATTCCGTTATCCATGGCCCGATATAGCATTGTGCGAATAAATGACAAGGACTTATGACAGGTGTTTGGACCATTTCCAAGCTCTGTTTTCATGTACCTATGGTATTGCTTAATGAATTCCAGGGTAATTTGAGCAAATAGAAGGTCAGTCCTGAAAAATTTCATTTTACTAAGATAGCTGTTATAGCTCCTGATCGTTTCGCTGCTTAGCTTCCCATCGGTATCAATTGCATTGTGGGCAAAATCATAGAATGATGTTTTGATGTCGCCCTTTGCATTGAGCAACAATTCAAACTCTTCTGCAGACATTTGTGTTTTTGCAATATCAAAATCGAAGATAATCTGCCGGGCCCGGTTGTTCTTGTTTTCTATTTGTAAATTATCATCCCTCAGGGTAATTACATTAGCTCCGGGATAACGTTTTATCTGGCAGTTTGATGGATCCCAATATTTTTTTGGATCAGGAAGTGAAACGCCCAGGGAGTAATAATTTCGCTTGCGATTGATAGTCAAACGCAAATACACACCATACTGTCCGTCTTTTCTTTGAAAATCGGTACGCGGTAAAATCTTAAAAGTAGGTTTCATTTATTTTGGCTTTTAAAGTGTGACACTTTTGTGTACACAATTACGCCAAAATTATGAAGAAGATCATTTCAATCCTTACACTTTGTCCTTTGTAAACCGTTGATAATACGAATAATTGCAAAAATGTATTTCAATTGTTTATCGTAGGTTGTGGAGCTGGAGGGATTCGAACCCTCGTCCAAACAAGTAGCAAAACTGCTTTCTACATGCGTATCCGCTGGTTAATTGTCGGGATCATGCCGGTCAGTGGACATCCTACCTGATCCTTAGTTCCTGTTATTTCGCCTGCGCAGCGGAACAATATGCAAACTATCTCAACATTTGCGATGCCTGATCCGGAACACCGTTGAGAAGGGTTTCCCGGGAGACAAGACGCGCCTAATTTCTAAAATTAAGCAGCAAGTCTGTAAGAGTAATTGTCGCCGTTTATAGGCTGTGTAAACTGACTTTTTACGAGGCCTGCTTACGAACACTCGGCATGCTTACAATCCCACTTCCTTGCTGTCAAAACCGGTCAGCCCCGAAAGTTCTGCAAAGATACGACAAATCCGGGATGAATCAAGATTTCTGATGTCAGAATCCTTCGCTGAAATTACAAAATCATATTTTCTTGCGATAAATACCTATAAGGTAGCCACTGATGTATTTTGAATTATACTTGCGAAGAAATTGCATCCGAAATGAAAACAATACCATCAATATCCGGATGAAAAAATAAATCAGTTGATTAACCGGGGTTTTTACCTCCAGTTTCTTCATATTCAAAGGCTCAAACCCACCGACATAGCCGGTGAATATTGGCTCAATAGGCAGCTTATCCGCAAACAATTGCCAATTGGCGTGGTCCATGGCCTGCATATTATGAGTTTGTTCGACAGAAGGGGCCAGCCGCCGGAGAACTTTGCGATACACGCCACTGTAGTTTGGGACTCCGAGCAGTAAAATTCCTCCGGGTTTCAGCAAGTCAAGGTGTTTGGCCACTACATTGAGCGGCTCGTCGAAATGCTCGATAAATCCCAGAGAATATACAATATCAAATTTTGGAAGATCACTGTTGTCAGCAAACAAATCTCTTTCAAATACCTCGACAGGAAAAGCTGCCCTGGCGAATGTTGCAAGGGTCTGCTCATTACCAATTCTGGAATAATCGAGAGAAAAGGCTTTATACCCGAACCGGCGGGTAAGAAGATCGGAAGAGCGTCGTGTAGGGAAAGAGTGTAGGATAGGG
>CAISJJ010000304.1 GCA_903885595.1 uncultured Bacteroidales bacterium | reverse complement strand
TCTTTGTGCTTTGCTTCGATTGAATCTTTCATCGAAAGTCATATCAAAAATTGCAAATATTTCAATATCGACAGTGGAATCAGCTCGTTCACGCATCCGCAAAAAAATCGGTTTGGATCCCGGAGTTAATCTGGTCAGCAGTTTAATGAAATTCTGATTTCCCTTTTTTCGTTACAAATGGACAGAACGGATCATCTGGCCACCTTCCGCCGGCTTTGGTTGACCGTTTTTTTTCAGAACCTGTCCGGAAATCAGGTAATGTTGACAGCCTGGTTTTATAATAACCTAATAACGAAGGCGTTAATTCTGTGAAAAGAAGTTATCCTGTAAACGAAATCCTCTATCAATGATGAGGTTTCTATGTTGCATCTTTATCAAGGGTTGTCACTTTAAATTGGCCCTGGGATAATCAATTTGACCGGCGCGTTTAATTGAGGATCAGGCCGAGACTTAATATGTATCAGTCTTCTCTTTCAGAGGCAAGCATCTTATTCTCTATCAGTTTCTTAATCTGGGGGGAAATGACCGCACTATCCTGACCCGCAAAGATGTCTTTGATATCCGAAGCCTGTATGAGTGATTTCTATTTATCAACTACTAAAAAATCACTTGACCGAAAGGGATAAGCAGTTCATATTGTTATCCGATGAGAAGCGAATCAAGATTAATTATTGTTATCCTCGCATTGGTTACTGTTATCAATTACTGGAATGCACAAACCAATGCCGCCATAACCGGCAAGAATGAACAACGGTGCAGGAGACAGATGGACTGAAATGGAGAAATTCTTTAACCTGGTTCCCGGGAATCCTGAAATATATTACACTACACAAACTGGCTTGGTTGATTTTATCAATGCGTTTAAAAACCTGAAATTCGGCGTTGATAAAACCATGGTTACAAATCTGAGTTCGATCAGTGTGTTCATCAAGATGAAAGGCAAAGCGTTCAATATTGAGGCAGGGAGTACAAAGCGCTTATTTTAGTTTTCCCAAAAACAGTCCGGAATTCTTCTGTGTTTCCTGTTATATTCATAAGGCACCCATTTCCCCAATGCCACTGAGCACTAAAACTATTGATTATCTGTTCGTCTTCTTTTCCCAGACTTTGGGATTGCGATCTGTGCTGATAACAGCTAAAACTTCTACGATTTTTGTTGCCTCATCGATGTAGAAATGGATTAGGTATGGGAATTTTCTGACCAAAACACATCTGATTTTCTGATATCTGATAGCATACCCATGAGGATTCTTACCGAGTTTGCCAATATGGCTTATTGCAGTTTTTTGAAATTTAGTCCCAAAACCAACTTTTTGCTGATTGTACCAGTCTGTGATATCCTGGATATCAGCCAATGCTTCCGGTGCAATCTTGAGGCTGTAGTTCTTCATTGGGGCCGTAATGTTTTGCTGGCATCGTCCCAGTCTATTAACAGTTCGGGATTTTTCCTTATCCGGGCAAAACGGTCCATTACCAATTGTTGATGTTCATCAGGTATGTCGAACTCTTCCTGTTCTTTCTTCAGTGCATAAGCCAGCAGGTTTTTAAATGCCTGTATCAGGGTTTCGTCGTTTACCTGCTTAAATTGCTCAATGATTATTGCTTTTTCTGCCTGAATATCCATATCTCCCATTTTATGCAAATATAAGGAAAAACAAAAAAATCTACCCATTTCCCAAAACCTTCAGTGATAAAAAACCATGAACGGGTGACACAACCATGCTCTCTGGTGATTCCATTTCCTGAAAGATTTCCTGCACAATAATTTTGCGCTCACAATAAATAAAAATTCAGCCATGAAAAAACCAATTTCGTTTCCCCGTTTTACAGCTATCATTATGATCGCCGGAATTATTTTCACCTCCTGCGGGTGTAAAAAAGATACAACAACCGTCAGCGGAGATTTGCAGGTTGTACCACGTGAACCGGCCTATGCAGGCTGTTATCCGGTTGTCGGTACAAGTCAAACCAAATGCTGGGACAGCGCCGGCAACATCATCACCCCTGCTATGGGAGAAGCCTTTTTCGGGCAGGATTCCCAGTTTGACCATATAACTCCCGTTTACACCAAAAGTAGTGATGGCCTTACTGTAAAAGACGAAGTTACCGGTTTAACATGGCAGCAAACCTATGAAAAACCAACTTCCGGAGGCATGTATTACTGGGCCGAAACTCAAACTGAAGTTGACAATCTGAACAATCAAAACTATGGCGGCTACAACGATTGGCGCGTGCCAACCATAAAGGAACTATACTCTTTATGGAATGCAAGTGTAGGTTGGCCTTATATTAATACAAACTATTTTGACATTATATATACAGATGAACAAGACCTTAGTCACGCAATATTCTGGAGCAGCGACAAATATACCGGTGTTTTGGGCAATGTATCTGAAGGTACGGCCGGCGCAGAACTTGCCTTCGGTGTGAATTTTGGCACCGGACATATAAAATCCTACAGTATTGCGGAAGGGCCAAGGCACTTTGTTCGTTGTGTGCGTGGCAATCTTGCGTATGGCGTCAATTTATTACAGAACAATGGCGACGGAACCATTTCCGATCTCGCTACCGGCCTGATGTGGCAACAGACCGACAACGGTTCGGGAATGGACTGGGAACACGCATTGGCCTATGCTCAAACCCAGAATACAGCAAATTATCTTGGGCACAACGATTGGCGCCTTCCCAATACAAAGGAACTTCAAAGTTTGGTGGATTACACACGTTCGCCATATGCAACAAACGCAGCCAATGTCGGTCCGGCAATAAATGCACTGTTCAGTTGTACCGCTATTCTAAACGATGGAGGAAAGGCTGACTACCCCTATTATTGGACAAGTACCTCGGCTATGTCTATAGCAAATGGCACCTATCCTTCTGCATGGTATGTGGCTTTTGGAAGGGCGGAAGATGGCAATGGCGAGGACCTGCACGGCGCCGGCGCTGTGCGTTTCGACAAGAAGACAGCAGGGACAGGCCAGGGAGAAGAAAGGGTGCTAAATTATGTGCGGTTGGTAAGAACAATTAAATAAATGGGAATATGAAAAAACACCTCATTTTAATTCCTCTTTTTATAACCCAAATTTCTTTTGCCCAAAACAACAGGCAGAAAATAAGGGGCGTTATTACTGATAAGCTTTCTCAAACGACCCTTCCCGGGGCCACTGTTCAAATAATGAATGAAGCGGAGAAAAGGGGAGCGGTAACCAATGAAAAAGGGTCCTATGTAATTCCTGATGTGTTGCCGGGCAGGTATGAATTGAAATTCTCCTATGTCGGTTACAAGGATGTATTTGCATCAAGCGTTCTAGTGACCTCGGGAAAAGAGACCATCCTGGATATTGCGATGGAAGAGGATATAAAATCACTGAATGAGGTCGTGATCACGGCCAACAGCAAGGACAAAACCATCAACAGTTTATCGACCATCAGCGGCCGCACATTCTCCATGGAAGAGGTGAACCGGTTTGCCGGCGGGCGAAGCGATCCTGCCCGGCTGGCCGCGAATTTTGCCGGTGTAAGCGCCACCGACGACAGCCGAAATGACATCGTGATCCGCGGCAATTCGCCTGTGGGGGTTTTGTGGCGCATCGACGGCATGGATGCCACCAATCCCAACCATTTTGCATCGGTTGGCACCACAGGCGGTGCAGTCAGCGCCCTGAACACCAACATGCTGAAGAGCTCCGATTTTTTTACCTCAGCCTGGCCGGCAGAATATGGCAATGCGATTTCCGGAGTTTTCGACATCGGTTTCAGAAACGGGAATACACAAAAAAGAGAGACCACTGTTCAGCTTGGGGTAACAACCGGAATTGAGGCGATGACGGAAGGGCCCATCAGCAAATCAAACGGTTCATCCTATTTAATTGGTTACCGCTATTCGCTGGCCGGTATTGCACAGGCCATGGGAATAAACATAGGCACTACCTCTACGCCCACCTACCAGGATCTTTCATTCAAAATAAACAGCGGGGATACAAAGCTTGGCAGGTTCACCCTGTTTGGCATCCTGGCTGCCAGCAGCATTTCGATAGAGGGTGGCAGTTCGAATGAATTATATGGTGGCGGACAACAATCAGATTTCAAGAGTAAGATTGCCATCGGGGGATTGAAACACTTCAAACAGATCAACAGCAAATCATATATCAGTTCTACGATCGGCATCAATTACTCCGGAAACAACCAATTGAACTACGGGTTGGATTCATTAAGGAATTCATACAGCAAAGAGGAAAATAAGGTTGCCAGAACCGGTTATGAATTCATCACCAACTACAATCTGAAAATCAATTCCAGGCTATTTTTTAAGGCCGGAATGCAGGCGGAATATATGAATCTTGACCTTTTCAACAGGTTCAGAAGGCGTGAAGGTGAAGAATGGAGCCAGATATGGGATTACAACAGCTACACCACGCTGGCCCAGGTTTATGCACATCTTAAATACAACAT
>CAISJJ010000303.1 GCA_903885595.1 uncultured Bacteroidales bacterium | reverse complement strand
GCGTATGTTCCTGCAAATGGTGATGTGATTTCAGTTGTACTGACTTCAAGCGAAATTTGTACAAGCGGCAACCCGGCTACCTCCAATGCGATTGAGATGACGGTTAACCCGCTGTTACCTGTCAGCGTATCGATTGTTGCTGATGACAATAATGTTTGTGCCGGTACCCAGATTACTTTCACGGCTACTCCGGTCAACGGTGGATTGCTCCCGACCTATCAGTGGTTTAACGGCATTACGCCTGTTGGAACCGACAGCCCTGTTTACGCGTATGTTCCTGCAAATGGTGATGTGATTTCAGTTGTACTGACTTCAAGCGAAATTTGCACGAGTGGCAACCCGGCTACCTCCAATACAATTGAGATGACGGTTAACCCGCTGTTACCGGTTAGCGTATCGATTGTGTCGGATGACAATAATGTTTGTGCCGGTACCCTGATTACCTTCACGGCTACTCCGGTCAATGGAGGATTGCTCCCGACCTATCAGTGGTTTAACGGCATTACGCCAGTTGGAACCGACAGCCCTGTTTACGCGTATGTTCCTGAAAACGGTGATGTGATTTCGGTTGTATTGACTTCAAGCGAAATTTGTACCAGTGGAAACCCAGCTACCTCCAATGCAATTGAGATGACAGTTAACCCGCTGTTACCGGTTAGTGTATCGATTGTTGCCGATGACGAAGAAGTTTGTGAAGGCACTTTGGTTACTTTTACTGCTACCCCGGTCAATGGCGGCCTGCTTCCAACGTATCAGTGGTTTAATGGAGTCACCCCGGTAGGAACCGATAGTCCTGTTTACTCTTATGTTCCTGCTAACGGTGATGCAATCACGGTTGTGCTGACATCAAGCGAAATTTGTACAAGCGGGAACCCTGCAATTTCCAATTTGATCGTCATGACGGTTAACCCGATTTTACCGGTTAGCGTAACTATTGTTGCTGATGCCAACCCGGTTTGCGCCGGCACAGTGGTTACTTTCACAGCCACCCCTGTAAATGGAGGTTTAACCCCGACTTACCAGTGGTTTAATGGTGTAACCCCTGTTGGTTCAAACAACCCTGTTTATGCTTATATGCCACTCAATGGCGATGCAATTACGGTTGTATTGACTTCAAGCGAGGTTTGTACAAGCGGCAGCCCGGCTACTTCAAATATCGTAGTTATGACAGTCAATGGTATTCCGGCTGCCACAGCATCGAACAGCGGACCACTTTGCGTCGGATCTACGCTGAATTTGTTTGGCGGACCTGATGGCATGGATTCTTACCTGTGGACAACACCTAATGGCGGTTGGTTCTCAAATGAACAAAACCCAGTCATTAATTCTGTTGCACTTGCTGATGGCGGACTCTATACACTTACCGTCATGGACAATGGCTGTTCTGCGGTTGCTACTACGGAGGTTGTGGTTAATGCAATTCCTTCTGCCCCGGTTATTGTTGAAAGTGCCGTGGGTGATGTTCTTACGAGCAGCGCTCCTGAAGGAAACCAATGGTACTATTCTTCGGTCGCCGGTCAATTGGGAACAGCAATCGAAGGCGCTACAGGGCAGACCTACCAGGCCATACTTTCAGGTTGGTATACCTCAATCGTAACACTTAACGGATGCGTTTCTCAACCTTCGAATCAATTGTATGTGATCATTACTGGTCAGGAAGAGTTACCATCGTCTTCATCCTTTACGCTGTATCCTGTTCCAAACAACGGACTGTTCACAGCTTCGATCCTTTACCCGGTCGACGACACCTTCACCATCACGGTTTACAACCAGCTTGGTGTTAAATTGTTCGAAATGGCTGACGTGAAAATTGTGGGTGGTAAATTTGCCACGCAGATCGATCTTCGTCCTGTTTCAGTTGGCGTGTATACGGTTGTGTTCACGAACAACGAGCATAAAGTTGTAAAGAAGGTGCTTATCAACAAATAAGAACGCAAAGCAAATTTTAATTGTTCATTAATAAGTGATGAAGCCGCCCCGAAAGGGCGGCTTCTTTACAATATAGCTGGCTCATGGTAAAAAAAACGTTAAAATCGGCTGCCAAAAAAAATAAAGCGTTAGAGAAAACGGCAGATAAGTGGTATTACGGGGAAACCAACCTCCTTTTGCTGCTTGCCGGTATAACCATATTGGTTTATATACCGGTTATGACGCTGGGATTTACCATGCTTGACGATTCAATATTCATTGTTGAAAATCAATTTTACAATAGGGATTTATCAAATTTATACCAATCCTTCAGCAGAGGATTGTTCAATCCTGAAAATGATTTCTATTACCGGCCTGTTTTCCTGATCGATTTTATCCTGGAGTCGAGGCTGTTTGGTGTGAACCCAGCGGGATATCACTTTTCGAATCTTCTTTTTCATGTCGTTTGCGTGGTATTGCTGTTCCGGTTTTTTAAAGCTGTCGGAGTCAGGCAGTCGGTATCATTCTGGCTCTCGCTGATATTCGCCCTGCATCCGGTTTTATGCCAGGCTGTGGCCTGGATCCCCGGACGCAACGACATGCTGCTGATGATTTTCTTTCTTTCAGGTTTCCTGTTATCCCTGAAATATGCCAGGCAAGGATCATGGCACACCTTGCTCCTTCAGGGAGTGGCGTTCCTGCTGGCGTTGTTTACAAAGGAAACAGCTGTTATTATCCCTGTTATTATTTTGTTTGTGATCATTTTTTCGGAGAAGACGCCCTGGAAAAGATGGGTTTCCCTTGTCATTGTCTGGTCGGTGGTGATAATTGCCTGGATGGTTACCCGGTCGCATGCCACCCTTATGAAACGGAATTTCACCATCTGGGAGCTCGTTCAGAATGGATTCGAAAGGATTCCTGCACTGATTCAGTACCTGGGCAAAATATTCTTTCCGTTTAATCTTTCGGTTTTTCCTGCCATCGAACATAATACCATTTGGTGGGGTGTGTTGGCCCTGGCGCTTCTTACCTGGTTGATTATCCTGTCAAAAAGTTACTTTAGAGTGTTGACAATCCTCGGCGTAATCTGGTTTATTTTATTTCTGCTGCCTGTATTGGTCGTTCCACCCTCCCTGAACGACCAGGTATTTGAACACCGGTTGTATCTTCCAATCGTAGGCATTCTGCTCATCTTAAGTCAAACCAGGTTATTTAATGGAATATTAATTGAAACTACCAGCGGAAAGGATATCCGCCAGGCTGCTACCCGACAAAATGCGATTAGACGCTATTTTAAGCCTTTTGTAGCAGGTTTCGTTCTTTTTGTATATACAGTGATCACTTTCACCCGGATAGACCATTTTGAGAACCCTGTGACCTTTTGGGGCTATGCGGTCAGGGATAATCCAACCTCTTCCTATGCCAGCATGATGCTGGGTTTGCGCCAGACAGACAAAACGGAGATGAAACGTTACCTGTTGAATGCCTACCGGCTGAATCCGAAAGAAAAAATGTTGAACTACCTGCTTGGACGTGTTGAAGTTGAAGCTGGAAACTTTAAGGAGGCTGAGTATTACCTGAAGCGGGAGATAGCAATTTCACAGATACCTGATAATTATTTCAACCTTGCCCTGGTTTATTTTAATAAAAAAAATCTTGACAGCGCTGCCTGGTGCCTTGAGCGGGTCATTGAACTATCACCTTTACATCCCCAGGCCAACCATAACCTTTCACTGCTTTACATGCAGCTTAACAGGAAAGCGGATGCCGCAAAGCTTATCGACGCTATGAAAAAGAAGGGGCTTGAAGTTCCTGCGGAATTAAAGAATTTGCCGCAATAAATTCTTCCTGTGCTATTACCGCAAAACAGGTACGGGGATGAATTGCCAGGCAAAAACACGCTGTCGAAAATGATAGTTGCGGTTCTAAATTACCACCAGTTTTATTACTGATATACCTTCATTTGATTCCAACCGGCAGTAATAGAGGCCGGGGGTAAATGCTTCCAGCTGGAAGGGTACAATGTGACTGCCTGGACACATTATGGCGCCGGGACGGTATAAAACCACCTTCCCGAGTGAATTCACAAGGGAGATGCTTACAGGGGAGGTGGCAGCCAGGGTAAAGGTGAGGCTAACATGGTTTGAACAGGGGTTAGGGGTGAGTGTGCCACTGAATTTTTCTGTTGGACCAGCGCTGCCAACGCTTGGATTATCGGTCCAAACCTTCAGTACCGGATCGCCCAGCACATTGCAGTCGTAAATGCACCACCGCTGGGCGCCGGGTTCAAACTCGCCGGGAAGGCCAACCCACGGGGCGGTTTTAATTTTCGACATGGTATGGGCCGATCCCAGCTCGGCAATGGCCGAATCGGGAACCGGGTGATAAAGCGCACTGATGAATTCGCGGTGAAGGTGGGCCGACGGGCCTTCGGTTGTTCCCTGGTTGAACCACCCGTAGCGGGAGTTAAAGATCCCGGCAACCAGGAAATTGTCAATGGAAGTACAAAGTTCGGCTATGCAGTCCTCATCATCGAATGCACCGCAGATGCAGCCGTGGGTGTACATCAGCTGGTAATTGTGCGCAATGCCATCGACCTGGGCAAAATTCTCGTTGGTAATATCCCAATTGTAAAGCCGCATCAGGTAACCTGAGCCCGAGTGCCCGCAATGATGAATAAATGATTTTCCTGCGTTGATTTCTTCGAGCAACCCGGCGGCGCTCCAGAAGAAGGCGGTGGTATCGTACAGCCGGGAGATAAAATTCGTTGCCGAAGGGATGCCGTGGGTAGAATAGCCGTTGTCATCATGGTCATCAACAATCAGTTCGAGATAGTCGGAACCCCAGGTTAACGGTGGATCATAAAGGAATTCTGATACCAGGTAAGGTTTTTTCATCTCCTCCGGAACCGGATTAGTCTGGTATGAGACCGACTTATGCACCATGTTGGTTTGTTCGTCAGCAGTACTGAATGACATCCGTCCAACTGAAAGTTCGGGCAAGAGGTCATCTTCACCGGGTTCGGCCCATCTGGAATCGCCGTTTGTATTCCAGTTGCCGTCGAGCGCTGAATAATAGATGTCGGCCGGAATGTTGTAATCCTCATAACCAGAGCCGGAGAAAACAAAGCAATAGAATCCGCGGAAGGGAACATGTTCAACATCGCCGCCGAGGATGACCTGCCCGATACCCGAAGCCTGATATTCCCCGATGATGTAGTTCCGGATTTTATCCGGTAGATCCTGGCCCGTTATAGAATTATCAATCGATTCGATGGTTGCTACCTGGGTTTCCAGACCTTTACTGTTGTATAAGCTCACCAGTTCCAGGAATCCGTTCTGAAATTGGTCAGGGGTTATGATGAGTACCTGGTAGTTTGTTTTCGACGCGGAACGAACCGGATATTGCTGCATCATTAAGGGATTCTGGGCAAAGAGACGAACCCGTTTCAGGGCATTTTCAGACGAAGTAAGGTTATTAAGCGCCCTGATGGCGCTGGTATCCGGCGCGGTTGTAATGGTTACCGTAACCTTTTTGTAGCAGGCAACGGATTTTGCCGCCGGATTATAAACTACCGGGGTAAAGGTCGACAGGGCAAATGCATAACCATTCAGGTATGCATTGAGGAGTTGACCGGAAGGGGTTGCAGGATAATCACCGGCCGAGCGGTATACCGCTTCATTTTTCAGGAATTTCCCGTCAGGTCCTTTTGAAATGGGTTGCATCGCCTGTTGCGGAAAGAGTTCGAACGACCCGGGAATGGGGGTCAGCTCTTCGCCCGTCACCGTGATAGAAATGGCTTTTTCACCCGGCGGAAGCATCAGGGCAACCTGGTGATAGGGGAGCATGGGTTCGCCTGCCAGGCCGGCGAGCATGGTATGATCAAGCATGACCGATTGGTATTGCCCGTTCGGGTGGATGGTAACTTTTGAAAAAGTATAGACTTTTTCTACATTTCCGCCAAAGGTAAAGGACGCCAGGAAATAACAGACTAAAACTGCAACTGTTTTTTTCATTGGAACTTTAAATTATTAAGTTGGGGCAACCCCAAAGTTACGAATTATATTAACGCTTGTCAATTTCTTGAGGACAAAAAGGTAACCGGGATTGATCGCACAGGTTAACAGGGATAAAAAAAAAGCTGACCTCCTGGCCAGCTTTTTTTATTAATTCATTTAATAATCAATGTGTTACTGTGATTTTTACCGTTTTAATGCCGTTGTCAGTTGTGGCTTTTACAAAGTAAACACCCGATTGCAGGTCGGAAACATTGAACCTGACACTTTTAGTTTCAAGGTTGGTTTGTGTATAGATCGGTTGACCAATAAAGGAGATAAGTTCGATACGCCGGATGGCGACATCGCTTCTGACATCAACCATGGAAGAGGCTGGGTTTGGATAAACCTTAATGGTTTGAAGTTCATTTTCCTGAAGGCCAACCGGTGATCCTGCAATTGAACCATTGTTGTAAGCAGGCTCGAAAATATTGCCGGTATAATCACCAAATTCACGTTGGGTTGGAATATCACTCCAATTAATCTGGGAAGTGGCAGTATTGCCCTTCCATGTAAAATTAAGATTGAAGAAAAGATCATCGGAAATAGTGATCCCTGCATCATCAGCGGCCCAGACAAAAGTAATTTTACCCGGTACAGGTTCTCCGTAGGTTACACCATCAATCCCGGTAATCCAACCGGATACACTGTTAAAGGTCAACAAATCCGGGTTATATTCAATGGTAAACTGGAATGAACCCAGGTTATTAAGGTCAGCAGCACGAACCGGAAGTGTAATCTCACCGGCCTGCACATCATAAAGTGTTCCCATGGTAAGCGATCCGGTGAGCGATTTTATCTGTCCACCCGTATTAAAATCGTTACCTGCCGGAACAAAGGATGCATTGGCATCTCCGTAACACAGTCCGTTGAAGTTCTGGGTTACATTGCTCCCGTTCACCGTGAACGGTATGTTGTTGTAAAGCCAGTCGCCGACAGGGAATGAGGAGATAATATTCGCGACGCGTTTTTTAATGAGCAGTACATCGGCAGCGGTGAGTCCGCCGGATCCGTTGACCTCTCCGGAGGCCAGGAAAATACCATTCAGCAATGAAATGTTGGCAATATGTTTCTTGAATAAAAGCACATCGGCGGCGGTAACACCTCCCCAAGCGCTGCTTGTTAAAGCTTCAAGTGAATAATCACCATTAAACAGATCGTTGAAGGCATAACTGCCAAGCGGATTGGTTGTAGTTGTACCGATAATGGTTCCATTCACATTTTTAAGGTTGATGGTAATGCCTGAAAGGGGTGTGGAGGCGTTATTCGGGTAGGTGATTGTACCATCTGCCATGAAGGCGGTACCGCAGTTATCGAAATAAACGGTAATTGCTTTTGTAATCTGGCAGCCACCGGTGGCAATTGCAGTAACAGAATATTCATGAGCGCCGCCGCCGGTTCCGGTTGTATCGACCGTGATTATTGGTGTTGTCTGCCCGCCGGGCATCCACAAGTAAGAAATGATGTCGGGGGAGGTGGCATCGAGTGTGATGGACTGGCTTGTGCAAACGGTATCGTTGGGTGTGGCTGCAATGTTAACGGCAGCGCCAACAGTGATAAACTGCGTTTTGGTAATACTTTCAACCTGTCCTCCGCGGTCAACAGTCAGTGTAACATCATAACCTCCGCAGTCAGCATAGGTTACAACAGGATTCTCAAGGGTGGAGGTGCCGGGTGTGCCTCCCGGGAAACTCCAAAGGAAGGTTTCTTCGGGAACGCCGATGTATCCTCCAATTGTGGTATTGGTAAATGTTACAGATTCGCCAGCTCCGATCGTAACCGGAAAGGCTGTAAAATCGGGTGTAAGGTTGATTGTTCCCTGTTTGATGCAGTTAAAAGTTTCTTTGGTTGCCTGAGACTGAACAAGGGCGATGAATTCACAATCGGCCACCGGCCATGCAACATTCATGGTAAAATTAAGGGTAACAACCTGGGTGTCGCCACTTACGAAGCTGATAGCCGTGCCATTCTGATCGGGCACCATCAGCCGGTTCACATGTTCCAGGTGGGTTTGTCCCTGCCAGTTCTGCTGAATATTTGATTGTGTGACGAAAAAACGCAGTTTCAGATCAGTGGGGGTGATGTTTGCAACTTTGTTGATGGTGATCACTGCGGTATAATTGAGCCCGGAGTGCGTGACATCCATTGACAATGTCAAACTGGCCAGGGCGGCAATACGCTGGTTATATTTTGGTAAATACTGGGTGTACATGCTTTGGCTGTGACTTCCGCCCACTACGCTTAAAAGCCCGTCGAAAAATGCTGTTGGATAACCGGTGATATTGTAGTAAGAATTCCGGGCGTTGGAATAAACGTTGGCATAGGGGTCGCCATTGTGGTTTTCAATGACTGCAACCTTTTTCCCGTTTTCCAGTAAATCGTCGGCCCCCATTGCGGCTCCGGGGCAATATGTACACCAGGTGCCGGTACCGATTTCTACGGCCACCATAGACCGTGGCACCTGCTGAGCAATGACAAGCGCTGTAGTCAAAAGAAACAAGACAGAAAGTACGATTTTTTTCATAGGATTTTTGATTTGGTTAAAAATAATTGAATCAGCGCACAAAGTTACGTAAAATACTTTTTCAAATTCAACCTTGAACATATTTATTGTTAGGGAGTTGAATAATTTACGTCCGGTTCAATGGCATATTATTGTCCGAGTTTTGCCAGGGCATATGCGTATGCCCCAATGGATACCGCTTTGGAGGTTCCAAGGCGTGATATTCCCACCCCGATTTTTTTGTTAGGGTCGAAATTCACGGTCAGGTTTGTGAACGGCACAGGGATTTCAACAGACGATGATTTCAAAAAATAGGCCAGACTGCCCTCATCCTCCAGGTTATAGGCAACAACTTCCATACGTTCGAGCGGTTTTCCCGACATGGTATCGAAGGGATAGTTCATCTCCTCAACCAGTTTTGGTAAAAAGAGCGGGTAGGCACCCGACAAACCGCCACCGATCACCACGAGACCGTCGATAAGGGTAGTGGCATTGGCAAGTGCATCGGCCGCATCGCGGGCAAATGCCTCAAATGCATGAATGGCAGCTTCCTGGTTGCCTTTTATCCTTCCCATTCCAATTTCAAAAATATCTCTGGGTTCCGGGCAGGAGGCAATGTTTAACCCGGTATTGTTTGCGTATTCACGTTTGAGCCCGCGAATGCTGACGCTCTCTTCGGTATCCCAGTTTTTAAATGACCGGTTACGCATCCGGTTGATCTCCCCGCCTGAGCTGTTATCTCCGCAAAGCAATCCGTTGCGGGTAACAATGCCCCCGCCGAAACCTGTGCCAAAGGTGGCTCCGAAAAGATTTCTGTAACGCTTCGGATTTCCGGACTCTTCAAGTTTCTTATTTATTTCAGGCAGTAATCCGGCTATGGCTTCGCCATAGGCAAACAGGTCGCCATCGTTATTGATAAATACCGGTATCCCGAACTTTTCCTGCAGCATGGGGCCCAGGGCAATGCCTCCTTTAAAGAATGGCAGGTTCTGCAAATCGCCGATGATTCCATTCTCAAAGTCGGCCGGACCGGGAAATGCAAAACTGATGGCAACGGGTTTGGGCATCAGTTTGCTCTGAACCTGCGAAAATCCATCGATGATCTTTCCTAAAACCTCTTCAAGATTCTCCCCCTGGGAAGGCAGGGTAATCGGTTCCAGGATTTCCTGCTCAGCTTGTACCGCATTGAAAACCAAATTGGTGCCACCGGCATCGAGGGTCATTACTACACGGATGTCGTTTTTATATGTCATGTTTTAGGGGAAAATAAAAGGCAAAGATATAAAAACGTGACACGTGACGCGTGACGCGGGACAAAAAAAACGTGACACGTGACGCGTGACGCGGGACAAAAAAATCGTGACAAAAAAACGTGACGCGTGACACGTGACAAAAAAAAACGGGACACGTCAGCAGTCACGTCCTTGTCCCGTGTCCCGTGTCCCGTGTCACGTTTTAATGTGCTTCCAACCAATTTCTCCCCGAATTCATATCCACAAGGACGGGGACATCCAGCCGGATGGCATTTTGCATTCCTTCGAGTACAATCGGTTTAATTAATTCAATTTCACTTTTATGCACATCAAACACCAATTCATCATGAACCTGAAGGATCATCTTTGATTTTAGCTGTTGCCGGTCAATTTCATTGAAAATACGGATCATGGCGATTTTAATCATATCGGCGGCGGTGCCCTGGATTGGGGCGTTGATGGCATTTCGCTCGGCAAAACTCCGGATGGTGGCATTTCCCGAGGTGATATCTCGCAGGTACCGGCGCCGTTTCATCATGGTCTCGACATAGCCGTTGCGGCGGGCCGATTCGATGGTGCCGTCCATGTAGGCCTTGATGCCGGGGTATTTTACGAAGTACTGGAAAATGATCTCAGCAGCTTCCCTGCGGGCAATATTGAGCCTTTCAGACAGGCCAAATGCCGAGATTCCATAGATAATCCCAAAGTTGACCATCTTGGCATTGCGCCGCATCTCTTTTGTCACCTCGCCGAGGGAAATGCCATATACTTTAGCTGCGGTGGCTGCATGAATATCGAGTCCCAGCCGGAAATCGCCGATCATGCCGGCATCACCGCTAAGGTGGGCGATAATGCGGAGTTCGATCTGGGAATAGTCGGCCGATAAAAGCACATGGTGGTCATTACGCGGAACAAAAGCCTTCCGGATTTCCCTTCCTTTTTCGGTTCTGATGGGGATGTTCTGGAGGTTAGGATTGTTGGAGCTCAACCGGCCGGTGGCAGCAACAGCCTGGTTATAAGATGTGTGGACCCTGCCGTCGCGTGGATTGATCAGCGTGGGCAACACATCCACATAGGTTGATTTAAGTTTGGACAGCGAGCGGTATTCAAGGATTTTATTGATGATTGGATGTTTATGTTCCATTTTCACCAATACATCTTCGCTGGTGCTGTTTTGCTTGGTCTTTGTTTGCTTCGGGTTGTCGACGATCCGTAATTTATCATACAGGATGTCGCCGAGTTGCCTGGGCGATGAGATATTGAAGGTGGTTCCGGCATCGGCATAAATGGATGTTTCGAGTGCCCGGATATCTTTTTCGAGTTCCGTGGAGAAGTCATTCAGGGTTTGCGGATCGATCCTGACTCCTTCGGCCTCCATGGATGCCAGCACCGGGATGAGTGGAACTTCGATGTTGTCAAACAGGTCGCGGGTATCGGTTTCCCGGAGCATGGGTTCAAAAACCTGCCTGAGCCGGAAGGTGATATCGGCATCCTCGGCCGCATATTCCTTTATACTTTCCATATCAACAGTGCGCATGCTGAGCTGGTTCGGCCCTTTTTTCCCGATAAGCGATTCGATTGATACCGGTTTGTAATTCAGGTAGGTCTCGGCCAGCAGGTCCATCCCGTGGCGCATGTCGGGCTGGATAAGATAATGTGCGAGCATGGTATCGAACAAGGGGCCCTTTACCACCACATCGTACCAGCGCAGGATCGAAATATCGTATTTCAGGTTTTGTCCGGTTTTCTCAATGTTTTCATTTTCCAGCAAGGGCTTGAAAACTGCAACGATCGCCAGTGCTTCGCTATAGTTGTCGGGCAGCGGGACATACCAGGCTTCATGGGGTTGCCAGGAAAACGACATACCCACGAGTTCTGCTGTGTTTGCATCCACACCGGTGGTTTCGGTATCGAAACAGAAGGAAGCCTGGGTTTCGAGGCCGGAAATGAGGCTGGCTATCTGTTGGGGCGTATCGGCGAGGTGGTAGGTGTGGGGGGTGGTGGAGATGGTAAGTTGGGAAGCTGGTAAGTTGGTAAGTTGGTAAGCTGGTAAGTTGGTAAGCTGGTAAGTTGGTAAGTTGGTAAGTTCTTCAGGTGGAGCACTTGAAAATAAATCAGGTGGTTCTTCTGAACTGTCAGATTCCGGTTTTTTTTGAGTTTTGAGTTTTGAGTTTTGAGTTTTGAGTTTAAAATTCCCCGTTTCGTCTCCCGCGTCCCGCGTCCCGTGTCCCGCGTCCCGATTTTCCGTCCCGTGTCCCGACAGATAGGTCGTGAGCCGCTGTGAAAAGGTCCTGAACTCCAGCTCATCGAAGAGTTTTTTCAGTCGTGCCTCATCCGGATGTTCCATGATGAGCTTTGTCTCGTCGAATTCGATGGGGACGTCGAGTATGATGGTGGCCAGTTGTTTTGACATGAGGGCCTGATCGCGGAATTCGTTGACCTTCTGGCGGAGCTTTTCATTGGCGATCTTATCCGCATTGGCGATAAGGTTCTCAACAGAGTCAAATTCAGCCAGCAGTTTTTTCGCCGTCACTTCGCCCACGCCGGGTATCCCGGGAATGTTATCGGAGGCATCACCCCACAGTCCCAGGAGGTCGATGACCTGTTCGGGCCGCTGTATGCCGAATTTTTCGCAAACCTCCTTTACCCCGAGGATCTCAACATCACTTCCGAATTTCCCTGGTTTATACATGAAGGTTTTGTCACTTACCAGCTGACCAAAATCCTTATCAGAGGTCATCATGAAGGTAGTAAACCCATGTTTTTCAGCCTGTTTAGCAAGGGTTCCGATCACATCGTCGGCTTCGTAACCATCGACATAAAGGGCGGGGATGTTAAAGCCTTCGATCAGTTCATGAATGTATGGAAGCGATTTGATAATATCTTCGGGGGTTTCCTGGCGATGGGCCTTGTAGGCTTCAAATCCGACCTTACGGACGGTTGGGGCCATGGTATCGAAGGCCACGCCGATATGCGTTGGTTTTTCCTTTTTCAGCAGGTCAAGAAGCACATTGGCGAAACCGAACACCGCGGAGGTATTCACTCCTTTGGAACTCAGTCGTGGATTTTTATTAAATGCGAAATAGGCCCGGTAAATCAGGGCCATCGCGTCGAGAAGGAAAAGTTTTTTTGGTTCAGGGGTCATGATTTTAATCTTGACGACAAATGTAACAACCTTCTGTCAATTTTGCACTCCGGATTTCTGATTTTGCAATGATGCTTTGGCTTGTCGGGTTTACAAGGATGCTAAGATCGATCACGTTTGCAAGGTAACTAAGGCGGATTGTGGTTGCAACGATACTTTGGCTGATCGTTTTTCAGCAATGCTAAGGCTGATCGGGTTTACAACATCGTTAGCCACGATTAAACGAGATAAATGATAGCAAAAATTGTTCATTGAAATTTTGGCAGTTTTTGCTACCTTTGTAAGGTAAAAGAGAAATACCATGCTCACTAAAGATAATGTAATCAAGACTTTGTCAAAGTTTCCAGATAGTTTCACCCTGGACGAATTAGTTGATAAACTAATTTTCATGGATAAAGTCGAAAGAGGACTGGATCAGTCTCTGAATAACAAGGTCTACACGTATGACGAAGCCAAGCAAAGGCTTGAGAAATGGTTAAAATAGTCTGATAAGTTTAGAATTGATGTCCTTACAGTTCACCACTCTGCCAGATTGCTAAAAATTCCCAGGATTTCCAGGAAGAAAGCATAATATACTGTATCTAACCATGATTACATTCGCAATCCTGTCAAGATGCAGTATGACAGGATTCATAATCTCAGGAATGAAAATCCTCCTGATCCACATGCAGTTGCAGTTTCCTTAACAACCGGGTGTTTATATCTTCTTCAAGGCGGGTATCAATCCGGGTTTTATCATGGTTATTTTTAGCAGATACAAAGTCGCTAACATGATAAAAAAGAAAGCCAAAGAGAAGAAGATCTTCGTATTGGATACTTCGGTGATCCTTTACAACCATAATGCGATCCGCAGTTTTGACGACAACGATGTAGCCATTCCGATCACGGTTCTGGAGGAGCTCGACAATTTCAAGAAGGGCAACGATACCATCAATTTCGAAGCCCGGGAGTTCATCCGGATCATAGACCGGTTATCGAACAAGGCCACCCTGACCAAATGGATATCGCTGGGAATGCCCAAAGGCGGGAAGTTCAAGGTGGTGATGAATGAACAGAGCGAACTCAATGCCGTCAAGGTTTTTGGCGAGAATAAGCCCGACCACCGGATCCTGAATGCAGCCCTGGTAATGATGGCCGAAAATCCTGCAAAGCGGGTCATCCTGGTATCAAAGGATGTCAACCTGCGGCTGAAGGCCAAGTCGCTCAACATCTCGGCCGAGGATTTCGAAACAGGCAAGATCAAGGATGTAGAGGGACTGTATTCAGGGAAAACCCTGATCGAAGGGCTTGAGAAAACCATAATTGACATTATTTACGAGGCAGGCTGGTGTCTTCCGGAGGATATAGGGATTAAAAATCCCATTCCGAACCACTATTTCATCCTGAAAAACGGAAAAAGCTCGGTACTGGCCTTTTACAACCCAATGTCAGAGCGTATCGAAAAGCTTGAGAAAAAGGGATGTTACAAGATAAATCCCCGCAATGCAGAACAGGTGTTTGCCCTTCATGCTATTTTAAACCCGAATGTGAAGCTGGTTACCATGCAGGGCATTGCAGGCACCGGAAAAACCTTGCTGGCGCTGGCCGGGGCGCTGGAGCAGAAGCGGAATTTTAAACAGATCTACCTTGCCAGGCCCATCGTCCCGCTGAGCAATAAGGATATCGGCTACCTGCCGGGCGATATCAAGTCGAAACTTGATCCCTACATGCAGCCGCTCTGGGATAACCTGAAGTTTATTCAGAACCAGTTCAGTGAAAAGGACAAGGAATACAAGGTACTCACCGATGCTGTTGAAAATGAAAAGCTGGTGATCACCCCGCTGGCTTACATCCGCGGGAGAAGCATCTCAAATGTGTGTTTTATCGTGGATGAGGCCCAGAACCTTACGCCCCACGAAGTCAAGACCATTATCACCCGTGCCGGGGAAAACACCAAGATCATCTTCACCGGCGACATTTACCAGATCGACACACCCTATCTTGATGCGCAGTCGAACGGGTTATCCACCCTGATTGACAAAGTGAGGAAGCATGATATTTATGCGCATATAAGGCTTGAGAAGGGGGAGCGGTCGGAGCTGGCGAATCTGGCGAATGAGCTGTTGTAAAACGGGACGAAAATCGGGACTCGGGACAATGTCGGGACACGGGACGCGGGACACGGGACGCGGGACATTGGACACGGGACACGGGACATGGGACACGGGACACGGGACATGGGACACGGGACACGGGACACGGGATGAATGTTTTAGGGGTCAATATGTCATGAACTTTTTCTTATTGTCCGGAGCAGACTAACCAGCATTCGTCTAATACAATTGAGTATCTCCTTTTCCTGGTCGTTAGCGATTACTGTAAGGGAAGAAGATGAACTCGTGATTTTGTTATAAATTGATTAATTGCAGACATGGAAATAACATACAAATTTAACATTGTACCGACAACTGACCAGATAATTGAATTATACTTAAAGAAAACAGGTTTGCAAAAAATTCAGGCCTGAATTAATTGAAAATTGTCAGTCATTAAAGTCTGTAATTCTGCCCGATGCTTCTCCATTTTTTTGAAAAAATCCAGGCAGGCTTTTCTGAAGACAGCAAATTTTTCGTAATAAGTATTGTAGGTTTTTTTCTTCTTGAAAAACTTCCACAATCGTTCAATAATATTCAGATTTGGGCTATATGCTGGCAAAAACAACAAGCGGATTCGCCGATTTTTCTTCACAAAATTGTTCACCAATTCGTTGCGATAATATCTCGCATTATCCAGAATCAGGTAAATCAAGCCCAGCGGCTGTTTTTGCATTACTTCCTTCAACAAACTTACAGTCGATTGGGCATTTATCATTTCAGTTTCCTGAATAACTACCATATGATTTTCAAGATTGTAAGCGCCGTTCAGATTAATCCTTTTCCTTCCTGTGTTGGCTTTAATACCTACTTCCATACCCTTTCTGATCCACCCATATGCCGGTTGGGAATTATGCATTGGATGAACCCCATCCATAAAGTAAATCTGATCTTCGGAGGCTTTCTTTTTCTTGATTCTCTTGTATTTTCTGATAAACGTTTTCTGCGCTTCTATGTCTGCCTTGCCGGGAATGTGCTTGGGCTTTTTGTAAGTAAAATCCAACTGGTGCAAAAGGCTTGTCATTCCTTTGTGCGTATATCGCACCCGGTATCTTTTCCTGCCATAATCACAAATTTCCTTGGCAGTAAGATATATGCGGGTTTCGAGATGCGCTATAAGTTCTTTCTTTTGAAATTCAGTCAATTTACTCAGCCCGCCGGAATAATTATCTTGTAACAGACCCTTTGAACCAGAATTTACATATGTTTCATACCAACGCCAAACAGTTGTATAGTCGATTATCAAGATCTCTGCGATTTCGGTATATTCATAACCCCTGTTCAACAAAAGGATGGCCTTTATCTTATCGCGCTGCTTTTTATCGGCTTTGCGATGCAACTCTTTTAGAACACGTATTTCTTTCGGTGATAAAAAATTGAACATCGCTGCAAAGAAATATCCAATATGTTCTTCACCAAGTCTTAATTGAAATTATTTTTGAACAACCATTTGTTAATTTTTTGCATTCTCATTCAGCATCAGTATATATAACAATTCAGGACTTCCGAGACCAACCAATGACTATAATCGCATTGCTAAAATGTATGAAAATTCAAACCTCATAATAACAGCTTGGGATAATGAAAGATTAGTTGGTGTTTCTCGTTCAATTACTGATTGGGCATGGAGTTGTTATCTTGCAGACTTAGCAATAAGTCAAGATTATAAAAAGGCAGGGATTGGAAAAAAACTCATAGACTTGACTAAAATGAAAGTCGGAGATGAGTCAATAGTTTTACTTTTATCAGTTCCGGCTGCGATGGAATATTATCCAAAGGTTGGAATGAAAAAAATTGAGAATGGTTTTATAATAAATAGAACAAAATAAATTGATAACTGAAAGCAACATCGATTTTATGTAACCCAGCCTGAACGCAATTTCTAATTGGGTATTAATTTCATAGACCGATTCCAAGAATGGATATAAATTGAGGAGTTCCCTGGGATGATTTTCTGCAGCTCCTTCTGCAATATTTGAACAAATAAATACCCCTGCACGACGTAACTGAGAAACAAGTCCGAATTTCTCATGATCCGGAAAAGTTCCTGTGATCCTGTAAAGATCGACAACGAAATCCATCGAAACCTTCCAGAGATCCATATCCCGATGAGTCATTATGGTTTTCATAGAATGTTTTCTGGTTAATCCATCACCGAAGCAAAAAGTAAAATCAATGTTAATAACTTTTAGCATCCCGCGTCCCGCGTCCCGCTTTTTTCGTCCCGTGTCCCGCGTCCCGTGTCCCGCTTTTTTCGTCCCGCCTTTATTGTTCCTCGTAAATGACCGTTAACAGGGTTTGGCCAACTATCTTCAGCGTATTTTTATCGATTTTATCAAATGTGTCGCCGGTAGTATGCCAATATGGGTAGAACCCGGTTTCGGAGTTTTTATCCAGGTGAATAAGGTCGATGGTTGGAATGTTCCTGATTTTATTGATCGGAACATGATCATCTGTTATATTGCCACCCTGTTCAAAAAGGAAAGAGGATGAATAGCCGATCCGGTTTGCGGTTGACCAGACCTTTTTAACAATATCGGCGGCATATTGCATGGAGATCCCCTCCATGAGGAAGGTTGCATTTTTTGCGCCAACCATATCGAGCAGGATGCCATACCGGGCGAAATAATCGGGTTTATGCGGATTATTGGCCCAGTACTGTGAGCCCAATCCCCACTGTTCATCGGCATTGTTCATGGTCTGATCCTGCGGGGGACCATAATCCTCCACGTCGAAGAGAATAATATCTACGCCAACGGATGGACTGACAAGGCTTAACTGCCGGGCAACTTCCAACAGCACACCTACTCCGCTTGCCCCGTCATTCGCGGCATCCACTGGTTTTCTACGGTTTTTCGGATCAGGATCATGATCGGCATAAGGGCGTGAATCCCAGTGGGCGCAGAGAAGAATACGATTGTTGGTTTCAGGTTTCCAGCTTGCTATAATATTCTGGAAGTTCAACGGGGTTCCATTATAAGCCCGGAGGGTCCCTTTTTGTACAACTACATCCGCAGAATAGGTTTTAAGTTTACCGGTCAGAAAGGCTGCACATCTGGCATGTGCCGGAGTGTTGGGAACACGCGGGCCGAATGCAAGCTGAGCCCTTACGGATTCATAGGCCGAATCACTGTTAAAGTCAGGAACCTGAACTGCGGGTTTTTGTGTGGTTGTTTCCTCAATCGATGCGGGGGGCCTGGCGGGTGGATTACAGCTGACATAAATCAGGGAGGTCAATATGAAAATTGCTATTTGTTTCATGTGTTAATAATTTTGATTTCAATGGTCACATGGAATACCCATAAATTAACATTCCCGGTTGGTATGGACGTTCTTCTTATGGGCATTTCATATGTTAATTTTTATTTTTTCGGGCCATATGGAATAGCCATAAATTATCATTCACGGGTTGCATGAACATTGTACTTATGGATATTTCATTTGTAATAATTGGGTCCTTATGATGTAATGGATTAGAAATTATCTTTGCTAACTGATTACTATTTTATTTAACTGTGGTTCGGAATCTCAGAAAATTTTGCTTACGTTTTAATTCTTATGATCTTCCAGCTGCGAAGTTAATCTATCCATATTAATTCTCGGGCCGTTTTGGTGAAATTTAGGGGCCATGGCATATCCATGGGTTCAATACCCATCAAATAAAAACGATGATCCGTTGATGCCAAAAAAATGCCGGTTGTCTTAGTTGATAACAATAATCCGTTGATACGAAAATAATAATGGTTGCCAGTTATCGGGTGGTTATTCGATGATGGGACTCGTATTTCCGAATTTCCCGCTGAAGATTATCTCCTTCAGATCTTTGCGTATGCGTTCAAGCAGTTCCCGTTGTTTCAGTTTTTCTGGCAGGATTTCCGGATTCCCGATATAACCGGCCCCAATAATTGTAAGAGGCTGGAAAGTTTCGGGAATATTGAACAGTTCGACTGCCTTTTCATAAGAAAAGCCGCCCATCTGGTGCACGTGTAGTCCCTGGTTCATTGCTTCGATGCTCAGATGTGCCACCGACTGGCCGGTGTCATATTGATACACCGGGCTGATGGCACCATCCCAGGAGGAAATTTTATTTCCGATGGCCATGATCAGCACAGGTACATGCTGATTCCATTCCTGGTTGCCTTCGTTGAGTGTTGAAAATACTTTTTGCCAGGTATCATCGGGGCGAACGCCAACGATAAAGCGCCACGGCTGTTCATTGCCGCCCGAGGCTGACCATCGTGCTGCTTCAAACAGGCTGATCAGCTTTTCCTTTTCAACAGGTTGGTCAAGGAATGCCCTCGGGCTCCATCTTTTTTTCGCCAGATCGTTGATCGGGTATGTTGTTTTTGCTTCTTTGTCCATATTCAGTTCCATGTTAGAGTCTCTTTAAAATTCATTTTATAATTTGCAACTCCTTGAAAACTATTAGTTTTTCATTATTCAATCTTCACTCATCGGTTTTCATTTTACATTAGTCGTTAACCCAATGAATAGCGTACAATGGATAATTGCCAGTGAAAAATGATTAAAGAAAAATGAATAGTATGTTGAAATTTAAACAGTCTCTTAATTTCTGTAGTATTATCCCCCGACCTTGCTCCGACAACCCAGATGCACTTTTCAAAGCGACTATACTTTATAACCCAATCACCCCATCACGCTATCATTTTGTCCCGCGTCCCGTGTCCCGTGTCCCGACTTTGTTCCGTGTCCCGACTTTGTTCCGTGTCCCGCGTCCCGTGTCCCGTGTCCCGTCTTTCCCATTCACAACCCAAAATATCTTCTCCCGATCGCCATCCCGATTGCCGTAATAAACAGCAAGCCACCCATGCAGGTCATGATGCGTGCGATGTAATCGCCATATTCGACATAAAAAGTGATCTTATTGCTGGCATTCAATGAGCCGGCAATCACGGCCGGCACCCAATAGGCTGTTTGCTGATGGGCGTCGCCGCGCTGATCGATCAAGGCTGAAATGCCGGTGTTAGCCGAGCGGGCTATGCATCGGCGCGTTTCAATGGCACGCAGGTGGGCAAAACTGAAGTGCTGCCGATGTCCGGCAGTATAGCCCCACCATCCGTCGTTGGTAATAATGATCATGATTTGTGCCCCGTTTTTAACAAACCTGGCAAAGAATTCACCGAAGATCGATTCATAGCAAATGGCAGGCCCGACTTTCACCGTATTGACCGTGGTGTAAACTTTCCGCACTGAATCCATGCCCAGACTGCCTACCGTACCACCCAGGTCGATTGCATATTTCTCGAGCCATTTGAATCCCCCGAATGACGGAAGAATCTCAACTCCCGGTGTCAGTTTCGATTTATGATACAGCTGCAACGAATCCTGTGAATTGAACATGATGGCGGCATTGTATGCATTGTAGTGGTTGTCGGTATCAGTGAATTTTCGTGCAGTCCGGGGAAGTGGTTCCCCCGGCTGGAACTGGTAAAATGTAGATCCGCCGATCAGCATGTTCAGGCCGGGGTAAGAGACATTGATCGCCTTCAGTATGCGGATGCTGGTAAACGATGAAATAGCATTTTCCCACATCTCCTCCTGGATTGCCGATTCGGGCGCCACAAGAAAATTGGTATTGGCGGTGAGGTTCGGAGTTGCCAGGCGCATAATCCGGTCAATTACTGCAGCTGGCGGCAGCGAGTATTGTTCAGAATAGGGATCGATGTTCGGCTGAACCACCACAAAGGCTACAGGGTTATTTTCTTCCTTGTAGGTAAGGTAGATATAGTAAGAGAATAGGAGTGGTGTTGCGAGCCATAAAAAAATGAATATCGAATATTGAAAAATGAATATCGAACTTTGAATTTTTCCTTCGGATTTTGAATTTTGAATTTTGAATTTTGAATTTTGAATTTTTTTGATGAACATAAAAACCAAAATATTCCCCCCCAGCACCCACAAAGTTCCTCCAAACGCCCCCGTGTATTCGTACCATTGAACCCATTTGTAGTAAGCGGCAAATCCATTTCCGAGGTTAAGCCAGGGCCAGTTCAGATCCCAGTTGAGGTGCAGGTATTCAAATGCAATCCAATAGCAAACCAGCGCCAGATATGAAACAAAACTGAAGCGCAGGTGTTTTTTTGACCAGTGAAATGCCTGGAATATGATCGCCATGAAAAGGGAATTGAGCACGATGGCCATGACGGCCCCAACCAGGGTGGAATTGGCTATCCACCAGGTTGTTAAAAGGTTCCACAGGAAAAAGCCGGGATAGGAGTAAAAAAGCACACTGAATTTAATAAATTTCTCACGGTGACGGCTGATGTAATCCTCCATGGCCAGCATCGGAACGAGTCCGATGAACAGCAGTCCCGGGAAGCCCCGTTCAGGCCAGGCCAATGTCAGAATCACGCCCGAAAGCATGCTGAAAATGACTAGCGAAATTTTTTGAAGTTTCAATGGCCTCTTTTTACGGGATGAATACTAAATAACGGGAGTCAATCGATATGAATAAATGTAAATTTCTGTTCCTTATCTTTGAGTCTGCTCCGAAAAGGCAATTTAACGGGAAACCGGACACTGAGCGAACTCGAAGTGTCCTTATTATCAGGTGTTTGCATCCTTCGACTCCGTTCAGGATCCAATTGATCAGACTTTTCGGAGTGGGCTCATCTTTAGCAATTTCAGTAGGTGTATACACCAGGATGTCCATGGGAAGGAACATATCCTTCAGCGCTTTCTGTAATCCTGCAGTTCTGTTAACGGGATTTTCGTTAGTTTCTTTGACGATTAAAAGATCAAGATCATTTCCTTTGTGAGGCATTCCATGAGCATGGGAGCCGAACAAAACTGGCTGGTCCGGATGATAAAAGTCAACGATTCTTGCAGCTGCCTTATCTATTTCCATTTCAGATACCATCAAGGAGGATATTTCCTGTCAAAAATACATAAAAAAGATACTCAAAATAATCCTTAATCGCAATTCCAATTCCGCTAAGATGCAGTATATATTTGGTTCTCCGGGTATCGTAAAGTGACGATTTTTCTGACTTCGCGGTACAAGGTGTCGCGGAGTTTGTCGATGTTTTGCTTTGTGGTGGCTGAGATAAACAGGGAGGGAAGGTTTTCGTGCGCCATCCAGGTTTTTTCCAGCTCTTCGAGGGACAGGTTTTCTTTTGTAGCGGGACTCAGGTCATCGGCATCCTTTTCAACGAACCGGTATGCATCAATTTTGTTGAAAACCATGATGGTTGGTTTGTCGGACGCCTTGATGTCGGTCAATGTTTGCTTAACGACATTGATCTGTTCTTCGAACCCGGGATGACTGATATCGGCAATATGGACCAGGATATCGGCTTCGCGCACCTCATCGAGGGTCGACTTGAATGACTCCACCAGGGAATGGGGCAGTTTACGAATAAATCCGACCGTGTCGGAGAGCAGAAAAGGCTGCGTTTCGATGACTACTTTGCGTACGGTGGTATCGAGGGTAGCGAAGAGTTTATTTTCAGCAAAAAGTTCTGATTTGCTGAGCATGTTCATGATGGTCGATTTGCCTACGTTTGTATACCCTACGAGTGCAACCCGCACCATGTCGCGCCGGCTCTTGCGCTGGGTGGCCATCTGTTTGTCGATCTCTGCCAGTTTATCTTTCAGCAGGGAGATCCGGTAACGGAGGATCCGGCGGTCGGTTTCGATTTCCTGTTCCCCTGGGCCACGCAGCCCGATCCCACCCCGTTGTTTTTCAAGGTGGGTCCACATCCGGGTAAGCCGGGGCAAAAGGTATTCGTTTTGCGCCAGTTCAACCTGGGTACGGGCATAGGAGGTAACGGCCCTGCGGGCGAAAATATCGAGGATGAGGTTGTTCCGGTCGAGGATACGGCATTGCAGCACGGCCTCAATGTTACGGATCTGACTTGGCGAGAGCTCATCGTCGAACACTGCCATATCCACCGGGTTTTCTTCCATCCAGGCACGGATCTCCTTTAGTTTTCCGCTCCCGACATAGGTCCTTGAATCGGCATGTACCAATTTCTGTATGAACCTTTCAACAGGGATCCCACCTGCAGTTTCAACCAGGAAGGCTAATTCATCAAGGTATTCACGGGTTTGTTCCTGGTCCTGCTGATATGTTGATAACCCAATTAATACAGCAGTTTCTTTGACAGGGGCGGTTTCAATCATTAAAATGAAAAATTATTTTTACTTTTACAGGCACAAGGCATTAGGCATTAGTATCTCTGTGACTCTGTTACTCTGTGACTTTTCCGCAAAAATAACGTTTCAATCATGAACAACCAAGACAAATCAATCAAATTAACATCTATTCCTGTCGGGGCAGAAGACAAATCACCTGTTTCCGCTCCGGATCCCTTGAAAAAGATTACTCCACCATTAATGAATGTGAATGAGATTACCTACCGGTTATTGTTTGAAACCGCGCACGATGCCATTTTCCTGATGAATGAGTATCGTTTCCTTGATTGTAATACAAAATCGCTTGTAATGTTTGGCTGTGAGCGTGAAGATATCATAGGCAAGTCTCCGGTTAATTTTTCTCCCCCGCTGCAACCCGATGGCTTCGATTCAACCTTAAAGGCAAAGGAAAAAATGGATGCTGCCATTGGCGGGCAAAGCCAGGTTTTCGAATGGGTGCACCTCAGGAAGGACGGAGTTCCTTTTTATGCTGAAGTCAGCCTGAATGCGATCACGCTAAATGGGGTTGGCCATTTGCAGGCCATTGTTAGAGACATTTCAGAACGGAAAAAATCGGATGAACAGCTCCGCAAATTCAGTGAATGCCTGCTTTCTTTTACGGCAGATCCGCTTTATAATATCAATTTGCTCACACGGCTTTGCGGGGAGATCCTCGGGGCGACCTGTTCACTCTACAACAGATTGCAGGACGGGTTGCTATGCTCCCTGGGGCAATGGAATTCACCTGAAGGGTTCATCGGGGAAGATAATCCGGACGGGCACATTTGTTATGATGTTATCAACAACAATGATAAAGAGGTTTATTCAGTGGCAAATCTTCCCGCCACGCCCTATTTTGTCTCTGATTCCAATGTGGCAAAATATAATCTCAGGTCTTATATCGGAAAGGTAGTTCGTTGCGGGAGTAAACCGATAGGATCACTTTGTGCTGTTTTTCAGCAGGATTATCAACCTGATATGCATGACAGATATTTTATCTCGCTTATTGCATCGGCGGTTGGGGTGGAGGAAGAGCGGAAGCTTGCCCACGATGAAATTTTACGCTATGCGGCGGAGTTACAGGAATTAAACCAGTCGAAAGATAAATTCTTCTCTATTATCAGCCATGATTTGAAGGGCCCGTTCAATGCCATCCTTGGATTTTCGGATATACTCACTGCTGATTGGAATGATTACACGGATGACGAACGCCAGCATTTTATAAGGAATATCAACACCTCGGCGCAAAACACATACAGGCTGCTTGAAAACCTCCTTGAATGGGCTCTGGCCCAAACCGGAAAGGTGACCTTCAGCCCGGCAGCTTTTGACCTGAGTGTAGTTGCCAACGAAGTTGTTATTTTAATGCGCGAACCAGCTGAGAAGAAACAGATCAAGCTTTTTACCGGAATCAATTTCAATACGATGGTGTTTGCCGATGAAAACATGATCAGGACTATTTTGCGAAACCTGGTCTCCAATGCCATCAAATTCACATGCGAGGGTGGGGATGTGAAAATTCTGAGCAAGGTCATTCCATCAACAGCGGGAAAACCAGGCATGGTTGAGGTTTGTGTCAGGGATTCAGGGATTGGAATTGACCGGGAACTGCTTTCAAAACTTTTCAATATCGATGAAAAGGTCAGAACCAATGGTACGGCCAACGAAAAAGGCACGGGACTAGGACTTATTTTATGTCGTGAGCTGATCCAGAAAAATGAAGGAAAAATATGGGCAGAGAGCGAACCAGGACAAGGCAGCAGGTTCTGTTTTACAGTGCCGGTAGCATGACGAGTGACGAGTGACGAGTGACAAGTGACAAGTGACAAGTGACAAGTGACAAGTGACAAGTGACGAATTTCCGTTGAAATTTGTTAGCCTGTAACTGTGTTACTTTGTAACCCTTGTACCCTTTAAAATGATTTAAAACCGATGATTTCGCGGATTTCGCGGATGGTTTTTGATGCTGAAGTTCTGGCTTTTTCTGCTCCGAGCGCAGCTACTTTTTTCAGGTAAGTTTCATTGGCAGCAAGGTCCAGCATTTTCTCCCGGAATGGGGTTGTGAACAGGATAATGTCTTCGGCCAGCTGTTTTTTCATATCGCCATACCTGATTGAACCCGATGCATAGTTATCTTCGAAATGTGCCACCGTACCGGGGCTGGAGAAGTAGCTCATGAGATCGAACAGGTTAACAACGCCCTGTGAACGGGGTTGTCCAGGATCGGCAGGACCTGAATCGGTAACTGCCTTCATCACCTTTTTACGGATTACCTCCGGCGGGTCGGCCAGAAAAATAGAACTGTTTTCATTGTCTGATTTCGACATTTTCAGGCTGCCGTCGAGACCGGGGATTTTTATCAGGTTCTCACCGAAGTTATAGGCAACAGGTTCGGGAAAGAATTCAATGTTGTAAAGCCGGTTAAACCGGTTGGCAAACGTGCGCGTCATTTCCAGGTGCTGTTCCTGGTCCTTTCCCACCGGGACCTTATGTGCCTTGTGAATAATGATATCGGCAGCCATGAGTGTGGGATAGGTAAGCAGGCCGGCATTCACATTCTGCGGCTGGGTGCGGATTTTCTCCTTGAAGGAGGTGCAGCGTTCAAGTTCGCCGATATAGGCATTCATGTTCAGCAGCAGGTATAGTTCGGCTATTTCGGGTAGATCGCTTTGAATATACAGGGTTGCTTTCTCCGGATCAAGACCACAGGCAAGGAATTCAACTAAAACGGTTTTAACATTTCCATGGAGATCGGCCGGGGTGGGATGAGTTGTCAGCGAGTGATAATCAGCAATGAAAAAATAACAATTATTCTCTTCCTGCATTTTTACAAAACTTTTCAATGCACCGAAATAATTTCCAAGATGCAGATTCCCTGTTGGTCTTATACCACTAACAACAATATCCATTTACGAATTAAAAATTAAAAATTAAAAATTACGATTTTATGTCCCGCGTCACGTCCTACATTTTTATCTCATCCCCATTCTTATTAAAGAAATGGTATTCAAGGAAGTGTGATGCATTCTGGGGTTTGATCCGGATCCATTGCCCTAATTTACGCCACCATTTCCATTTGAAATTAAACCATCCATGGGTCAGGAAGGCATAAACGTAGGGGTGAACAACCAGGGTGAGATTTTTTTCATTCTGTTCCCTGATCAGGTAGCCGAGGTTGTTTTCGATGTCGTCAGTGAGCAGAATGGTCGGCCTGATTTTTCCGGTACCATCGCAGGCGGGACATTTTTCAAGAATCTGTACATTCATCTCAGGGCGTACGCGCTGCCGGGTTATCTGTACCAGGCCGAATTTACTCGGAGGCAGGATCGAATGTTTTGCACGATCGCGTTTCATCTCATCGCGCAGTTTTTCAAACAATTTTCGCCGGTTCAGCCCCTGGGTCATGTCGATAAAGTCGATCACGATAATGCCGCCCATGTCGCGGAGCCGCAGCTGCCGGGCCACCTCTGTGGCTGCTTCCAGGTTTACCTCCATGGCATTGGTTTCCTGGTTCTGATCCTGGTTTACGCGGTGACCGCTGTTGATGTCGATAACATGCAGCGCCTCGGTATGTTCAATTACCAGGTAGGTGCCACTTTTAATGGTGACAATCTTCCCAAACGAGTTTTTAATCTGTTTGTCAATACCATATTGGTCGAAAACAGGAACTTTGCCCGTATGCAGTTTGACAATGTTGACTTTATCGGGAACAATCCGCTGAATATAGGTCCTGATCTCATCGTAGAGCAGTGCATCGTTGACAACAATATTGTTAAACGATTCGTTGAGGGCGTCCCTGAGAATGGCCGAGGTGCGGTCAATCTCACCGATAATTTTCTGAGGGGGTTTTGCCGTCGCCAGCTTCTGTGTAATGATTTCCCACCGTTTATAGAGGTTTCGCAAATCGGAATCAAGATCGGCAACCAGTTTATTTTCAGCAACTGTACGGATAATAATCCCGCAATTCCTGGGCTTTATGCTGGTAATGAGCCGCTTTAAACGATTACGTTCTTCTGCGCTTTTGATTTTTTGCGAAACCGAAATTTTATCGGAGAATGGAATTAAAACCAGATAGCGGCCTGCAAAGGCAATCTCGGAGGTTACCCGTGGCCCCTTGGTGGAAATGGGCTCTTTGGCAATCTGCACAACAATATTCAGGTTGGGCTTGAGAACCTGGGCGATCTTACCGGTTTTCTGAATGTCCTCTTCAAGTTCAAAGTCGCCGATTGACAAAGGAGCACCATTCCCGACTTGTCCCGCTTTTATGTAATTAAGCAGGGACAATATCTGCGGACCGAGGTCAAGATAATGCAAAAAGGCATCCTTTTCGTATCCGACATCCACAAAGGCAGCATTCAATCCAGGCATGATCTTCTTGATCTTGCCCAGATAAATGTCACCAACAGAATATTCGTTGTTGGATTTCTCCTTATTTAACTCTACGAGAAGCTTATCTTCAAGTAAGGCGATTTCAACCTCAGAGGAGGTTGAATTGATGATTAATTCCTTATTCACAGTTTTCCATATTTACAGAAATGGTACTGACAATAGGTCAGTAACCGTGGATGACTTAAGGAATTGCAGCAGCAGGAAGGTTATTTCTTCTTATGTCTGTTCTTACGCAAGCGTTTTTTGCGCTTGTGCGTTGCCATCTTATGTCTCTTTCTTTTCTTACCACTTGGCATAATAAATCAGCTTAGAAGTTAATTACTTCACTTTTACGTGTGATTTCACTTTATTTACAAAGGTCTTGGCCGGCTTGAAAGAAGGGATGTTGTGGGCGGGAATGATAAGGGTTGTGTTCCTTGAAATGTTTCTTCCTGTCTTCTCAGCTCTTTTTTTGATAATAAAACTACCGAAACCTCTGAGGTAAACGTTTTGACCTGTGGTCATGGAGTTCTTGATGGAGTCCATGAAAGCTTCAACAGTGGCCTGAACGGCAACTTTCTCAATGCCAGTCTTATTAGCAATTTCTGCTACAATTTCTGCTTTTGTCATGTTTGATTGGTATTAAATGATATATATTGTTGTTAATGAATGTCTTTTATGGCTGGGAAACGGGCTGCAAATATAAGATTATTTTGAAACACAATGAAATAATGGAAAATTTAATTTTAGAAAGGAGGAAAATAACTTAAAACTCAAAGATCAAAACTCAAAACCAAAATTTATAAATTGCTTGAGCGCTATTATACCAGTGAAGTTTACATGTGGGACAGTGACATTCTTCCATGCGCTCCGTAGGTGCGCAATATTGTTAGAACGATGAGGTTCAGGAGCATTTCGCTCCGCAGGTGCGAAATTATTTCGCGGAGAATTACATCCAAAATGCATTGCGCACCTACGGCGCGCTACCAGGATTTGGCTCCTACGGAGCCGGAAGGGATTATTGAAAACTGTACCCACAAACAAGAAGGATCTTGTTATCCGGAAGGGATTATTGATACTGTACCCTCAAACAGAAAGGATCTTGCTATATTGATTTCCTCTGGTATTATTGCGATCATTCAAATTTAACTGCTTATCTCCTTTGAACAAGTACCTATAATGGCAACCGGGGTGGGGTCATAAATCCTTACCGAAAACATCAACTTGGTTGAAGGGGATAAGCAGTCAAATTTATTACTTAAGGATCAAAATTCAAAACCGGTGGCACAGCAACGCAAAGAAACTCAAAATCATTGTGATTAATCGGAATGGTTCCAATACCAGCTTACCAACTTACCAGCTTGCCAACTTGCCAACTTACCAGCTTACCAACTTACCAGCTTGCCAACTTGCCAACTTACCAGCTTACCAACTTACCAGCTTACCAACTTACCAGCTTGCCAGCTTTTTCATGTACATTTGCCAGTTCGAAAAACTACAATGAATTTCACCAAACAACTACTTTCCTGGTATGATGTAAACAAACGGGACCTTCCCTGGCGGAGGACAAAGGACCCCTACCTGGTATGGATTTCGGAGATTATTTTACAGCAGACCAGGATTGACCAGGGACTTCCCTATTATGAGAGATTTGTGAATGCGTTTCCGAATGTTAAGCAACTGGCAGAAGCGGAGG
>CAISJJ010000302.1 GCA_903885595.1 uncultured Bacteroidales bacterium | reverse complement strand
TGATTATATGCACTTCTCACCGACTCATCGGATGTGATGTCCATTTTAATTACAAGTGCCCGTTCATGCGAAAGCAATCCGGCCATGGATAAATCATCGGCATCGGTAGCGATAACGCGCCAGCTTTCTGCAAGGAATTTTTCTGCAATTGCACGACCGAGGCCTTTGGCAGCACCGGTAATCAGAACAACCTTCTCCATTGATTGTTATTTAAATCCTTTACCAAGAAAACGTTTCTCCCTGATATCAGAAATATATTGTGAAACCTTACAGGCAACACCCCATAAGAACTGCCATTTGCCAAACCCCATTCTCACGTCGGCATACCAGCGTTCGCCACGTAATACTTTGCCAAACGCCCGCCAGGCACGTTCGCTGTCGCGCACAAACAGATGAATTTTCAACGGAACCGTATTAAAGATATATTTGATGCGGTTCGCCTCGAGTAATTCATTCATTAATTCTTCATTCACAGCTCTGGAATACGACTCAAGCGAAGATTCTTTCCCTAGTAAATAATCATAACAAGCAGCAGATGCCAGTTTTCCGCTGCGAATGGCATAATAGATCCCTTCGCCCGTGAGCGGATCAGTCAACCCGGCGGCATCACCGGCAACAAGAACCCGTTCACAGTGAAACCTGCTTTTCTTTATCCGCACAGGGATAGGCCAGGATTTCATTGACATTGTTTCGAGAACCTTAACGCCAGAAACGGCTTCTAAATAGGCAATAAAATTCCGGTAATAGGGCAGCATCCATTTCGAAAGGTTCGCAGGACCTCCAACACCGATTGAAAAATGATCACCCTTGGGAAAGACCCAACCGTATCCACCTGGGAAAGCGCCCCAATCAAGAAACACTGTTTTTGAGAAAGTTTTAACTGCAGATGCATCAACCTTTATTTCAGCTTCCCATGCCAGCCCCGGCAATATATTTTCCCTCAGCTTTGCTGAACGGGCTACTGCGCTGGAGGCTCCGTCGGCCCCAATTAAAAGTTTTGTCCGAAAAGCCCCTAATCGCGTAATTACCGAAACAGATGATGAATCCTGCTGCACCTCCATGACCTTTTCACCATATCGGATGCGTGCCCCGGCTGATATTGCTTTGTCAAGCAGGAATGCATCAAACTTATCCCGCATGGTGCAGTAGATCATAGGATCAGGTGAACTCCGGGAAAAAACATTTTTAAACCCGCTGGAGAAAATAAAAGTATGTATCCGGGTTTCAAACACAGGAGATACATCAAAGGGGATCTCCTTCAGGATTTTGTGGGTCAGCCCTGCGCCGCAGACCTTGTAGCGGGGGAATTGGGATTTTTCAAGTATCAGGACGGAAACGCCGTGTTGGGCCAGTTCATATGCTGCCAGGGAACCTGCCGGACCGGCGCCGGCAATTATTACATCAGCATCTGTCGTCATTGTTTATGATAAGTGAAGCAGAATTTAATGAAGAAGTTCCTGTACCTCCCTGAGAAGCTTTTCCTTATTGATGGGGACAACTCCCACTTCCTCGCAAACCAGGCCTCCTGCCAGGTTTGAAATGAAGGCAATTTCATATGGGGTGCGTTTTAATGCCAGGCACAGGGAGGCCACACTGATAACCGTATCGCCTGCACCTGAAACATCAGAAATCATCCGCATATGGGCGGGAATGAATATATCAGGTTCGTCCAACTGATCCTTGGTGCTGATCATAACCCCTTTTTCTGACATGGTTGTAAGCACATATTGACAATCAAGCAAAGCGCATACTTTTTGGGCCGCCTGACGCACTGATGCCTGGTCTGCCAGGTCGATATCCATTGCAAGTCCCTCCTTCATCTCCTTCATATTCGGTTTGAACAATGTTACCTGATGGTAGGCCATGAAGTTTTTCTTTTTTGGGTCAACGGTCACTGGGATATTTGACGCTTTTGCGCGTTTAACAACCTCCCTGATCAGTTTTGATGTTATAACTCCTTTATCATAATCCTGGAAGATGATACAGTCAATCTTTACCTTTCCCATTATCTGGTCGATGACACGAATAAGCGTGAGATAATCACCCTGGGCCAGGTCCTTATCCATCTCCTCATCAACACGCAACATCTGAAATGCATTTCCGAAAATCCTGAATTTTGTAGTAGTGATGCGTCGCGTACTGCGAACAATCCCCACATCTTCAATCTTCTCCTTCTTCATCAATTCCAGAAACTGGTCCCCTTTTTCATCAGTTCCTATCACGGAACAAAGAATCGGATTGGCACCAAGCGACCTGATGTTCATTGCCACATTTGCGGCGCCACCCATACGGTGCTCCCGTTTGCGGAGTGCAACAATTGGGATCGGCGCCTCGGGAGAAATCCTTTCCACTTTACCCCATAAATATGAATCAACCATTACATCGCCGATGATCAGAATGTTGAGTTTGTTGAAATCTGCGAAAAGCTTTTTATATTGACCCTCTTTCTGCATCCGTCAGGAAATTTTCATATGTTAATTTTTATTTTTTTGGGCCATATGGAATAGCCATAAATTATCATTCACGGTTGGCCTAAAGGTTATCCTCATGGATATTTCATGGTTTTATCGGTACCGTATTTCACTGAGTGACCGGGGCGGCGTGATAATCAGCAATCTTCTTGATATGTTTATTGGGTTCATCAACGCTGATCTCGCCATCCATGAGACGGATTATCCGGTGGGCATGCTGGGCTATATCCTCTTCGTGGGTAACAATGATTACGGTGTTGCCCATTTTATGAATTTCTTCGAGTAACCCAAGAATTTCGATCGAGGTTTTTGAATCGAGGTTCCCTGTGGGTTCATCTGCAAGAATGATGGCCGGATGATTTACCAGTGCCCGGGCAATGGCCACGCGTTGGCGTTGTCCACCGGATAATTCATTCGGCTTGTGTGCCATACGGTCGCCAAGTTTAACCTCTTCAAGCGTTTGTTTAGCCAATTCAATGCGCCTGACTTTGCCAATCCCGGCATAAATCAAAGGAAGCATTACATTCTCCAGTGCCGTGGATCGCGGCAGCAAATTAAATGTCTGAAAAACGAAACCAATCTCGCGATTCCTTATCTCGGCCAGTGCATTATCATCCATTTTACTGACATCGTTGCCATTCAGCATATAGCTTCCACTGGTAGGTGTATCAAGACATCCCAGAATATTCATTAAAGTTGATTTTCCTGAACCGGATGGTCCCATTAAGGCAACAAATTCGTTTTTCCTTACAACAAGAGAGACTTCCCGCAAAGCCTCCACTAAAATGGTTCCGATTTTATAATTTTTTACGATCTTTTCGAGACGGATGATTTCCTTTTCCATGTATGACAAATGTTAAAAACGCAACGTAAAATCTTCTTTACTTAGTTCTTCTTTAAAAAAAACAATACCCATATGATAGATATCAATACTTACCTTAACTTGTGGATGACAACATATTGTTTTCCAAGCTTCTGTCATTCCCGATGACCAATGAATATCATCGATAATTAAAACGGAACCGGGATGAATATGTTGCAGGCATTGTTCGAAATAAGCAAGCGTAGGTTCCTTCTTGTGGTTGCCATCAAAGAAAACCATGTCCAACAGAGGCATTTCAGAAAAAACACTGACAAGTTTTTCATCAAAGTTCCCGGTAATGACCTTAATGTTTTTTAATCCGGCTTTTTCAAAATTCTCACGCGCCACATTGGCTGAATCAATGCAGCCTTCAATGGTTACAATCCGGCTGTCGGGTGCAGCCAGACTCAGGTAAATGGTGCTGATACCAAGTGAGGTACCCAGTTCGAGGATGGTTGATGGCTTGTAATTGCGGATCAGGCGAAAGAGCAGTTCTCCTTTTTTTTTGTTTACAGATGAATTGTGAACAATGTCTTTTACCCTTACAAATCGTTGGTCGCAAGGAAAATCTTTACAATTTGCCCCTAAATCCTTTCGTTTGATAAACCGCGATACTGTTTCCAGTTCTTTACGCAACCTGTTTACCACCCTGTATTGTGGGTACTCCTGGCCATTTTGAAGGACTTTACTATAAAAATCAAAAATAAATGGGGAGTGCAGATGATATTTTGATTGTACTCTGAACGAATGTTTCAGATAACCAACAACCGCTTCAACCTGCCTGTTCATAAGTCCGATAATAATCATGCAAAATTAGCGTAAATCTGCAGAATAACAAGTTGGACGATACAGGAGTGAAATAGTTACATTTTGCTAACTTTGCCTCAAAATAAAACAGGGATGCCAATTGTGAAAAACCTTAAAATTTCCGATTATTTTTCACTGGTTAAAATTAATCATACCATCTTTTCATTGCCATTTGCCCTGATTGGTTTTTCACTGGCAGTAAAAACAAATCACGAGAATTTGAATGTCCGGTTATTAGTGTTGGTTTTGCTGTGTATACTTTTCGCCCGGAATGCCGCTATGGCATTCAACCGGTATGTTGACCGGGAATTTGATAAAAATAATCCCAGGACAGCTTTAAGGGAAATTCCTAGTGCCATCATCCATCCAAAATCAGCGCTGGTGTTTGTCATCATCAATGCGTTGTTGTTTATGGCATCGGCCTATTACCTTAACTTCCTGTGCTTCATCCTCTCCCCTGTTGCTTTGCTCGTAGTATTAGGATACAGTCTCACCAAACGCTTCACCTATCTCTCACATCTTTTCTTAGGACTCGGACTTGCATTGGCTCCAATCGGGGCCTATCTGGCTGTCACTGCACGATTCGATCTTCTTCCACTTGTATATTCATTCATCGTGATCTTTTGGGTTGCCGGTTTCGACATTCTGTATGCCCTGCAGGATATAGAATTCGATAAATCGGCAAACCTGAAATCCCTGCCCGTTAAACTTGGCAAACGCAACGCGCTGATCATGTCAGCTTTTTTTCATATGATTGCTATTTCCTTAGTTGTTCTTGGTGGTATTCTAGGTAAATTCGGTTATCTCTACTGGATCGGCGGAGCGATTTTCACCATACTTTTATGCTATGAACATTTTCTTGTCAAACCTACTGACATTTCCAGGGTTAACCTGGCATTTGCAACGATGAACGGGATAGCCTCAGTTATTTTCGCATCCTTTGTAATAAGCGATCTGTTCTTTTCATGATTGCTCCCTGATTGACTTTGTCAGCCGATTATTTCCCCCAGTTGTCCCTGTCAAGGGAACGATAGTTAATAGCCTCCGCCAGATGTTCCAGCTTTATATCTGCAGAAGAATCCAGATCTGCAATTGTTCGCGACACTTTCAATATCCGGTCGTAGGCCCGGGCTGATAGTCCAAGCTTGTCCATTGCTGTTTTTAAGAGCTGATTCCCGGCTTCGCGGAGACTGCAAACCTGTCGTAACATTTTGGATGGAAGCTGAGAATTGCAATAAATACCCGTCAACCCGGTATACCTTTTTTCCTGGATCTGTCGTGCTGCAATCACCCTGCCGCGAATTACCTTACTGTACTCAGTTTGACGACAATCGCTTAATTTTTTATAATCAACCGGGACAACCTCGACATGAATATCAATGCGGTCGAATAAGGGACCTGATATCCGGTTTATATATTTCTGCACGATACCACCCGCGCATTGACAAGCAATGGAAGGATGGTTGTAATACCCGCATGGGCAAGGATTCATGGCAGCGACCAACATAAAACTTGCCGGATATTCAAGGGTAATCCTGGCCCGTGAAATAGTGACAACCCGATCCTCCATGGGTTGCCTTAAAACCTCCAGAACCGAACGTTTAAATTCAGGCAATTCGTCGAGAAACAGCACCCCGTTATGAGCCAGTGAAATTTCGCCAGGCTGCGGTATACCACCTCCACCAACAAGTGCCATGTTTGAAATCGTGTGGTGTGGAGCCCTGAAAGGTCTTAATGTTATCAACGAATGCTGGCGGCTCAGCTTGCCTGCAACTGAATGTATTTTAGTGGTTTCCATAGCCTCCTGAAGATTAAGAGGCGGCAGGATGGAAGGAAGTCTTTTTGCAAGCATTGTTTTTCCTGCTCCGGGAGGCCCGATTAAAATTACATTATGCCCCCCGGCGGCGGCAATCTCCAAGGCACGCTTAATATTTTCCTGTCCCCTTACATCTGCAAAATCACACTCATACTGTAAAACCTGTTGATTGAAAATCTCCTGCGCATTTATACGGGTTGGTGAAAGCGAAAGTGTCTCATTGAAAAAACCTATCACCTCTGTTAAATGTGTAATTCCATAAACCTCAATTCCATTCACGATTGAGGCCTCCTTCGCATTGAGAGAGGGTAAAAGAATCCCTTTAAACCCCCTGTTTCGCGCTTCAAGGGCAATGGGTAAGGCCCCTTTTATCGGCAACAGTCCACCGTCAAGCGACAGTTCTCCCATGATCATATATTGTTCCAGTTTGCCGGTTTTAATCACTTCGTTTGCCCCGAGAATTCCCATTGCAATGGTCAGGTCATACGAAGAGCCCTCCTTTCGGATATCTGCCGGGGCCATGTTGATGATGATCTTCTTACCGGGAATACGATAGCCGTTATTACGAAGAGCTGATTCGATACGCTGATGGCTCTCTTTCACTGCATTATCGGGCAATCCAACCATGAAAAACTGGATTCCCTGGTCCATGTATACCTCAACAGTCACAGGAATCGCCCGGATCCCGAAGACAGCGCTGCCAAATGTCTTCACTAACATGATAAGTCTTTTCCTGCTTAATCAGGGGAAACATCAGAAAGTAATATTGAAAAGAGTGAAAGTTATTAACAATTCGTCACTTTCTCCCTGGCTTATACCCTGAAAGGCCCAGTATCTTTTGCGCCTCTTTTTCAGTCATAAGTTCCTGTAAAGAGACGTGGGGCTGGTTCACCATGTATTTTCTGACAATTTGCCAGCCCAGCCAAACGCCCAACCGTGCTGGAGCTTCTTTGGAAAATTCGGCGGTAAAAGGGCCATCGGCCATAAAAGAGCGGATTACCTTACCATCGGTTGCATACAGCAACCGGTTTTCAATAATGGCTGCCCATACATCCGATTCGTGCTTCGCAATCCAGTCATATTGTGCTTTTGTGTATCCGGCAATGAGCCTTTCCTCCGTTTGCGGAATCATGGCTTCGATGAAATATAGCCGTTTGCCTGCTTCGATCATTTGCTCCAACATGTTATTTCCGGGGAGTTGCGCCGGATAGGTCGCGTTCAGCAATACGGTCATGCAATCGGGAAGGATATTTTCCGCATTCATCCTTGATACCCGGTAGGCAGGTAGTCCATCGGAAAAGTATGGCTTGAAATCACTACCAAGATAATTGTCCAAGCCGATCAGGAGCACACTGTCAGCAAACTGAACCGGGAAATCATAATCCCCGCCTGAGATATAGGCATAAACCTGTGGGATCTTCATTCGAGGGTAAAAGTAGAGAAAATGCCTGAAAGCGCTTGTCAGCTCCCTTTCCATGTTGTCAAGTTCAGGATATTTTATGGCAACTGCCTGATGAAATGAAAGGTTTCGCGGGTTCTTCAAATATTCTGTCATTTCCGCCAGCTTTTCCGGATTATTCAGATCGGTATCGAGAAAGAAACGGTATCCTGGTCTCAAAGCCTCAAGTCCCTGTTGAAGGTGATCAACCTTGACTTTGAATAGGTCGAGATCATACCTGTGAACTTTCACCTCCTTTACCTTGATCTCCGAAACATCCGCTTTTAGCCCTGGGTCTCCTGAATTGCACGAGGAAATAAACATAAGCATGATTATCAATGTCTTGAAAAATGAATGTGATACCAATGAATCAGGAACAGGTATTACATGCTGAAAGATCTTTGACAATGCAGACAACAAGCGAAAATGAAGGAAAGAAAATAATCTCATATAACTTAAGTTTATTGACTATTAGGAACGTTTTTCCCGGTTGATTATTTTTGGATAAAAATATGAAGAATCATTAACGGGCTGGAGGATAAATACCTATTTTTGTTTTATTCGCTTCACCTGTCCCATTATAAAAATATTGTAAATGAAAAAAAATCAGGCTGCCATATATGTACTTCTTCTGAGCATTGTTCCGTCTTTATTGTTTTGCCAGAGCAAAATTCCGATAAAACTTGGGCTAAAATTAGCCCCTAACCTGGGATGGATGAGCCCGGGAACAAAAGGGTATTCAAATGACGGGCCCAGGTTTGGTATGACAGTAGGATTTGTGAGTGATATTTATTTTGCCGAAAATTATGCATTTTCATCAGGATTTAATTTTCAATTTATCAATGGAAAACAATATTATACTGATTCCCTGACTATTAATGGAAATAAAAAACTGGTTTATGGCGAGGTTTTCAGGAAATATAATTTTTTATACCTTGAAATCCCGATCACGATCAAAATGCAAACCAAAGTTTTTGGTAAAGTTTCCTATTTTGGTCAAATCGGTTTAGGAACAGGATTCAGGGTAAATGCCAAGGCTAAAGATCATATTGTGCTATCAAATGGCGACTCCTTTGATCAGCAGGAGGATATCAGTGATGAGACTACGCTTATACGGGAGTCCCTCCTCGTCGGGATTGGTTGTTCTTATCATCTTGATGAACAGTCCCGGATTTTTTTCGGGCTTCTCTATTCGAATGCACTCAACAATATACTTACCGGGAGTAACAGCAGTTCGAATCTCATCGAAAAAGGCATACTGAATTATGCGGAAATCAACATTGGAATTCTTTTCTAAGCGATTATTATGAAGATTGCGCTGGCTCAGTTAAACTATCATGTGGGTGATTTCGGGAACAATGTTTCACAGATCATTGGACAAATTGAGAAGGCAAAAACACTGCATGCAGATGTTGTTGTATTTGCCGAACTTTCAGTTTGCGGTTATCCCCCTCGTGATTTTCTTGAATTCGATGATTTTATTTCCAGGTCAGGGAAAGGGGTTGTTTCTATCGCTGAAAGATGTCATGGAATTGCAGCAATCGTAGGCGCCCCATCGGTAAATCCTGCGCCAAAAGGGAAGCCGCTGTATAATACCGCATGGTTCCTGGCCGATGGCAAAGTCATTGCCAAAACCCATAAAACCCTGTTGCCAAATTACGATGTATTCGACGAATACCGGTATTTTGAGCCCAACAGGCTCCCCTTTTCACTTATTACCTATAAAGGTTTCCGGTTTGCAATTACAATCTGTGAAGATCTGTGGAATATTACCGACGATCCGCTCTACATGCGTAATCCAATGGATGAGTTAATCGTTCTCGATCCCGATATCGTCATCAACATTGCGGCCTCCCCATTCAATTACACCCAGCCGGCAAACCGGATTACGGTCTTGTCACGGAATGCAAAAAAATATGCCAGGCCAGTGATATATGTTAACCAGGTTGGTGGGCAAACTGAACTTATTTTCGATGGAGGCTCGATGGTTGTTGATTCCAAAGGAGAAGTAGTTGCCACTTTAAAAGAATTTGAAGAGGATTTTCTCATTTACGAGGCACAGAAAGTAAAGATCAACAATCAAATATCTGAAGCTGATTCACTTCCATTATACAATAATTCAATAATTTATTCATTCAATAATTCAATAATTTCATCTGAAACAACCCGTCTGATTTACGCCGCCTTATTGCTTGGGATCCGCGATTATTTCGGGAAAATGGGTTTCTCAAAAGCGATTCTGGGATTATCAGGAGGAATTGATTCAGCCTTAACATTGGTGCTTGCAGCAAAGGCACTTGGGAGCAACAATGTCAGGGCAATTATGCTTCCTTCACAGTTTTCATCTGATCACAGTATTTCAGACGCCCTGAAATCAGTCGAAAACCTGGGGGTTCCCTATGAAATTATTTCTATTGAAGAAGCATTTCAGACTTTTGAAAAGACTCTTCAACCACTGTTTGCAGGATTACCATTCAGTCTGACTGAAGAGAATATCCAGGCCCGCATCCGGGCCGTCATTCTTATGGCCCTTTCCAATAAATTCGGACATATTCTGCTGAACACTTCCAATAAAAGTGAGGCCGCAGTAGGATATGGAACCTTATATGGTGATATGTGCGGCGGCCTATCGGTTTTAGGGGATGTTTATAAAACGCAGGTTTATGCACTGGCAAGATTTATCAATGCAGAATCAGAGATCATCCCTGAAAATTCAATCATTAAACCTCCTTCCGCAGAACTGAGGCCAGGTCAGAAAGACTCGGATTCTTTGCCGGATTATGCAATCCTTGACCAAATCCTTTACAAGTATATAGAACAGCGTATCGGTCCAAACGAACTGGTTGCAGAAGGTTTTGAAGCAGCCACCGTACAACGTGTACTGAAACTGGTCAACACAAGCGAATACAAGCGTTATCAAACACCACCCATCCTGCGTGTTTCGCCCAAGGCTTTTGGCATGGGCCGGAGAATGCCTATCGTGGCAAAATACCTGTTGTAAACAGATAAACATCCAGTCTCACCGGGAGTTTTGACTTTCCGAACAATCTTTCTAATGCGTTTTTTACGCTTCGGCTGTCACGGATTCCACCGACTTTATTTCGGGGAGCGCTCTGACAACAGCTGCTTCAATGCCGTTTTTCAGTGTCATACGGCTGTGTGGGCAATTTCCGCACATGCCAAGCAGACGGATATTCACAATATTATCTTCAGTAAGATTAACATATTCCACATCACCTCCATCAGCCTGAAGATATGGGCGTATCTGTTCAATTACATTTTTTACTTTCGTTACGAGTTCTTCGTTTGCTACCATGGGAAAAATTATTGAATTATTGAATTGTTGAATGATTGAATAGAATTAACGATTGGCTCTAATAATTATTTGATTCAGTACAATCATATCGGTATCGACCAGGAAACCTTCTACTGCTACCCTCCCTACCCCGTTTCACCACCGCTAAAAATTTCCCTGATTGAATTGCTGACAGCAATTTGCTGGGCAACACCCTCGGCCAGTTTCATGAACGCAGCAGTCACCGGCGAATCAGCATCATCCACGATCGGGCTGCCTGAATCACCAGAATCGGCAATGGCTGCAACAATCGGGATCTGGCCAAGAAGGGGAATATTCAATTCCTCTGAAAATTTTCTGCAGCCTCCTTGTCCGAAAATGAAATATTTTTTATCCGGAGCATCTGGCGGAGAGAAGTAGGCCATGTTTTCAACTAACCCAAGGATTGGGATGTTAATTTTGTCGTTGCGAAACATATCAGCCGCCTTTCTGACATCGGCTATAGCTACCTGCTGGGGTGTACTGACGATGATAGCTCCCGTAAGCGGAAAGTCCTGGATCAGTGTCAGGGGAATGTCACCGGTTCCCGGAGGAAGGTCAATCACCATATAGTCAAGCGCGCCCCATTCAGCATCATTGAAAAGCTGCCTCAAAGCCATAGAAGCCATGGGGCCACGCCAAATAAGCGCCTTCGACTGATCAACAAAAAAGCCGATCGATAAAATCTTTATTCCGAATTTTTCAAAAGGATAAACAAAGGTTTTACCATCCCGGTCGTAACCGGTTGGCCGTTCGTTCAACATCCCAAACATCATCGGAACAGATGGACCATATATATCGGCATCTATCAGCCCTACCTTTGCTCCGCTTTTTGCCAGGGCTACTGCAAGATTTACTGCAACCGTTGATTTACCAACGCCTCCTTTGCCAGAACCAACCGCAATGATGTTTTTTACATCTTTCAACATCGCATCCGTCTCCTTGCGCCGGGAGGTGACTCTCGATGTCATTTCAATCAGAACCTCAATTGACGGACTTATAAATTGATGGATTGCATTGATGCAGGATTGCCGGATCTGGTTTTTCAGCGGGCAAGCCGGTGTTGTTAGTACAACATCAAAACTGACTTTGGTACCATCAATTTTGATGTTTTCGATCATGTTCAGGGTCACCAGGTCCTTTTTCAGGTCAGGGTCATCCACATGCCTGAGGGCATCAATTATCTGGGATTTATCTATTTGCATTGATTTCTAATTTAGTGATTTAGGTGTAAATGCGTAAGTTGGCAAATTGGCAAGTTGGTGTGAAAGAATTGTATGTGGATTGATAACTGCAGATTTTTATTCATGATGTCTTTATCCTTCAATTGTCACTTGTCGATTGATAATTCTTTTCCAGGCTCCCAAAATAATGTCTCAAAATCCAATATTTTATCGTTCTCAATGTTTATTCCTTCGCTTTCAAGCAATTGCTGCATGATTCCCGGACTTCCAAAGTGATGTTTCCCGGTCAGCAGTCCATTCCGGTTAACAACGCGGTGTGCCGGGATATCCGTTACCTGGGTATGAGGGGCATTCATGGCCCATCCAACCATCCTTGCCGAGCCACGGGAACCAAGATATTCAGCGATGGCCCCATAAGATGTAACCCGTCCATGCGGGATCAGCCGCACAACGTCAAATACATTTTCAAAAAAAGAACCGGAATGCATCCTGACCCTTCCTGCCATTAAACCTGATCCTTCAAATCAAGTAAAAACCCCTTGATCCGCATGAGCGAATCAACGACTTCCACTTTATTCACAACATCCTCCTTATTCTGCCTGAGTTTATCTTTTGCTCCCTGTAACGTAAAGCCCCGTTCTTTGACCAAATGATAAATTATACGCAGGTTGTCGAGATCTTTTTGGGTAAATAACCTGTTGCCTTTTTTGTTTTTCAGGGGTTTCAGAATATCAAATTCCTTCTCCCAATACCTTATCAAAGATGCATTTACATCAAACAGATCGGCGACCTCCCCGATAGAATAATACAACTTTTCAACCTTTTTCTCTTTCCTGGGCATTGATAACATGATTAATCCATGGTTTGTGATGGCTGCGCCGACAAATCGAGCATCATCTGAAATTGTTCGGGAGTTAAATCGTTGAAAAAGAAATAAATCGGATTTAGCGGGGTTCCGTTTTTCCTTACTTCATAATGTAAATGGGGAGAAGTGGACTTCCCTGTATTCCCGACATACCCTATGATCTGACCCCGTAATATTTTCTGACCAGGTTTTACAAAAACCCTCGAAAGATGGGCATATACCGTTTGATAATTATATCCGTGATAAATCCTGACCACATTCCCATAACCGCCCTGAGCATCACGACCTGCAGCAGTGATGGTTCCGTTTCCGGTGGCATAAATTTCAGTTCCGACAGGTGCTGAAAAATCCATCCCTTCATGAAATTTCCTCACTTTATAAAAAGGATCCATCCGGGTACCAAAATATGATCCTACCCTCCGTAAATCCTTATTGTTCACCGGCTGAATTGCCGGGATGGAAACCAGCATTTTTTCCTTGTTTTTTGCAAGGTTGAAAACATCATCAAAGGATTTGGACTGGACATATAACTTGCCCATGATCCTATCCATTTTTTTCTCTGTTTCGATGATAAGATCAGAATTTGAATAGCCCTTCAGTGACTCGTATCGGTCAATTCCACCAATCCCTGCCGAACGCATTGAACTCGCAATAGGCTCAGCTTCAAATATTACCCGGTAAATATTATCATCGCGATCCTGCAGGTCGGCCAGGATTTTTGTAACTTTATCCAGCTGGTCATTCAAAATCTGATACTGCAGTTTCATTTCGTCCAACTCTCTTTTCTGAGCCTTCTCCTTGGGTGAATCCAAAAAGTTGTAGGCCACAACCAGCACCACTGCAGCAAACACCACACCTGTCGACAGGTGCGAAAAAAAGTACAGCAACCGTTTGCGCATGGTGGTATGCACCCGGTCGAAGGTCAAAGATTTTTTATTGAACTTGTACTTTACCTTGTTCATCAACAGGCAAATAAAGAATTATTCAAAACTAGCAAGCTAACAGCAACAAAATTAAGTAAATAATTAACTTTGCAGCCGTTTTCGGGTTTTAAAAAATGTTAAAGATTGTTAATGATTTGTTAATCTTATAATTAGATGAATTCTACTGATATTCGCCAGGCTTTTCTTGATTTCTTCAGGTTAAAACAACATGAAATTGTTCCCTCAGCTCCTATGGTTGTTAAGAACGACCCCACCCTGATGTTCACCAATGCAGGAATGAACCAATTCAAAGATATTTTTCTGGGCAACAAAGAAGGAAAATTCAAAAGGGTCGCCGACACCCAGAAATGCCTTCGCGTTTCGGGGAAACACAACGACCTTGAAGAAGTTGGACACGACACCTACCACCACACCATGTTCGAGATGCTTGGGAACTGGTCATTTGGTGATTATTTTAAACAGGAGGCGATTGCCTGGGCTTGGGAGCTGCTCACCGAGGTACTTAAAATCGACAAGAACCGACTCTATGTAACTGTTTTTGAGGGAGATAACAAAGAAGGATTGTCACGGGATGATGAGGCATTTGAAATCTGGAAACAGTTCATTCCCGAAGACCGTATTTTACTTGGTTCCAAGAAAGATAATTTTTGGGAAATGGGCGACACCGGTCCGTGCGGACCATGTTCGGAAATACATGCTGATATCCGTGAAGACAAGGATAGAGAAAAAACCCCGGGGAAAGACCTGGTGAATCAGGGTGATCCGATGGTCATCGAAATCTGGAACCTCGTTTTTATCCAATTTAACCGGCTTGCCAGCGGTCAGCTTGTTGAACTGCCTGCCAGGCATGTGGATACCGGGATGGGATTTGAACGGCTTTGTATGGTTATCCAGGGGACCAAGTCGAACTATGACACCGACGTATTTCAGCCCATCATACAGTCGATCGCATTGAAATCAGGAATTGCCTATGGAATAGAAACCAAGTCTGATGTTGCCATGCGGGTAGTGGCTGACCACCTGAGAGCCATTGCATTCGCGATCGCCGACGGCCAGCTGCCTTCAAATGTCAAAGCCGGGTATGTAATTCGCAGGATTCTTCGCAGAGCAGTTCGCTATGGGTATACATTTCTTGGCTTTAAAGAACCATTTCTCCATGAACTCATCCCCGTGCTTACCGGTCAAATGGGGGGCTTCTTCCCTGAACTAATTGCTCAAAAAGATCTTATAACCAACGTAATACGAGAGGAGGAAGCGGCATTTCTCAGGACACTGGCAACAGGGATCCAACGGTTTAACAACTACATTGAATCACGAATATCAAATGTCGAATATCGAATATCGAACGATAAAATAACTGTAACCAGTAAGGAAAATAACGAAACGACTTCTAAACAGCCTTTAGAACAGCGAAGCGCTGATGAACCTGAGCTATTACACGACATTCGTCATTCGGCATTCGTCACTCGTCATTCAATTGATGGTAACTTCGCCTTTGAGCTCTATGATACTTTTGGATTCCCAATCGATCTTACGCAACTGATGGCCCGCGAATTAGGATGGACCGTCGACATGGAAGGATTTGCCAAAGGGTTGGAGGCACAAAAGGCAAGATCTCGTCAGGATGCAGTTGTAAACAGTTCCGATTGGGTCATTCTGGTGGAAGAGGCAGGGCTGCCCGAATTCATAGGCTATGATATTCTCAACGTTGAAACAGTGATAACAAAATACCGTAAAGTAGTCACAAAAGGAGAGGAATACTTTCACATCGTACTTGCAAAGACCCCATTTTATGCCGAATCCGGCGGACAGGTGGGCGATAAGGGATGGCTGCTTTCCGGAGACGATAAGACTGAAATCCTCGACACCATAAGGGAAAACGAACTGATTATTCAGATTGCCAAATCATTACCGGCAGATCCGGCAAAGGCTGTGACTGCCATGGTGGATATTGATAAAAGGAATAGTACGGCCAATAACCATTCGGCCACACACCTGATGCATGCTGCACTCCGGCAGGTGCTTGGCGCTCATGTTGAACAAAAAGGTTCTCTTGTAGACGATAATCGCCTTCGATTCGATTTTACACATTTTTCCAAAATGAGCAAAGATGAAATTGGCCGTGTTGAAGCGATCGTCAATGCCAGGATACGTGAAAACATTTCCTTGAAGGAAATGCGCAATGTACCCGTTGATGAAGCAAAAGCGATGGGTGCAACAGCGCTTTTCGGGGAAAAATACGGTGATTTCGTCCGCGTTATTACCTTTGATCCAAACTTTTCAGTTGAACTCTGCGGAGGTACACATGTCCCGGCTACCGGTCAGATTGGTTTATTTAAAATCATATCCGAAGGAGCTATTGCAGCCGGCATCCGGCGCATCGAAGCCATCACGGCTGAAAAAGCTGAAGAATACTGGAATTCCCGTGAGTTGCTTCTCAACGAAATGGGCGAACTACTTAAAAATCCCAAAGATCTGCTTAAAGGACTGAGGAATTTACTTGACGAAAACACAGACCTTAAACGCCAGGTTAGTGAGTTGGGCAAGATCAAGCTGCAACAGCTTAAAGAGGAATATATTTCACAGGTGCTCCATTATAATGGTGTCAATTTCCTTACTGCCAAGGTAGATCTGGATGCAGAAACAGTTAAAAACCTCGCTTATGAGTTGAATACCTCCATCCCCGACCTGTTTCTGGTGCTCGCTACTGAAGGTGATGGAAAAGCCTCGCTTACCGTCATGCTTTCCGAGAACCTGGTGAAGGTGCGTAATCTAAATGCCGGTACAATCATCCGTGAACTGGCAAAAGAGATCCAGGGTGGCGGCGGTGGTCAGCCTCACATCGCCACTGCCGGCGGGAAGAATCCTGCCGGGATCCCGGCTGCACTCGAGAAGGCAAGGGGTTTTATCACGAATTAATTTGCAGTTTTCATATTTTTGAATTGAAAAATCTTCGATTTGGATGCTATCTTTGTCCTTGCTAATCGTAAAGGATGAATAATTTTATGACTCCAATTGATATTTTTAACAACCTTCAGAAATTCGGACAAGAAAACGCAAATCCGGCAACCGTTGAAAAATACAGCCGGTATTTCAAAGAGGGTTACGATGGCTTCGGTCTATGCCATGAACAGGTAGATACCAGGTTGAAAGAAATCCTGGCAATGCCCGCGATCACCCAGGAACTCATCCTTGAAACCTCCCTGTTGCTTGTAAGGTCTCCGAAATATGAAATGACTGCCTTCGCCATCCGGCTGGTGCAAAATTATCATACGACCTGGTCAATCGCCACTTTTAAAACTGTTGAAAGCTGGTTCGCCATTGGAATAACAAACTGGGCACATACCGATTTCATCTGTGGCGAGTTGATGAATCTGTTTTTCAAAAAAAAGCTGATCGACCTGGAAACAATCAGTTCATGGCGAACTGCAAAAAACAAATTCCAGCGCAGAGCGGCGGTTGTTAGCCTGATCAAACCGATGAAGCTGTCAGCTGATTATAACCGCTATTTTGAATTCATTGAACCCATGATGCGCGACCCTGAGCGGGAAGTACACCAGGGACTAGGCTGGTTCCTTCGCGAAACCTGGAAAAAACAACCTGGTGTTACTGAAGCATTTTTGCTAAAATTCAAGGAGACATCACCCCGTCTTATCTTTCAGTATGCTTGCGAAAAGATGACTCCTGAAGGGAAAGAACGGTTCAGAAGGAGTAAACGGGGAAATGAGTGAACTGGAATGTGAAAAAATTAAAAATTAAAAATTACGAATTACGAAAATATTATTGTCACATTTGTATTGTTGCACCACTTGTCAATTGTCACAATTGTTATTCGTCAATTATAATTGGTAATTCATTATTCACAATGATTCGCCGTTTTGAAGAGATCAGCAACAATGCCTGGCCGGCATTACAGACAATCCAATATGATGGTTGGATTCTAAGATTTGCTAATGGGGTTACCAAGCGATCGAACTCTGTAAGCTTGCTTTACCCCTCCACCCTGGATCCGGAAGTAAAAATCGGGTATTGCGAAAATCTTTTTATTTTCCGGAGAATCACACCCTGTTTTAAGATAACCACTATGGCAGATCCTGCCGGCATTGACCAACGCCTTAAAAGCCGGGGGTACTTCATCCATTCAACCATTTCATTTCAGTCACTTGACCTGGCAGGAATCCCGCCAGAACCATATAATGAAATCGCCCTTGAGACTGAATTACATCATGGATGGATCGATGATTTCATAAGGATGAATGAATTTGACAAGAACAAGAAGGCGACCTACATTTCCATTATGGAACAGGTATACACCCCGAAATGCCTGGTTTCAATGGTGAGTGGCCGAACCACAATCGGAGTAGGATTTGGTGTTTTGGAAGATCATTTCATTGGCATTTTCGATATTGTCGTTGATAAAGCGTACCGCAATACCGGAGTCGGGTACCATATTGTGGATAATATTTTGAGATGGGGGAAAAAAATGGGCGCTGAAACAGCTTATCTTCAGGTGCTGACTGACAACAACCCGGCCATCAGTCTGTATGAAAAAATGGGGTTTAAAGAATGCTATCAATATTGGTACCGAATGAAAAAATATCCGTCATAATTCTTCTCGAAAAAAGTTCCCCATCCACTTCAATCGATTGGGAGGAGTCGTTTAAATGCAGACGAAGATTTCCTGGTCGAAACCGGGCTGATGGCGCTCAATCCCTTTTATTTTAATGAGCGGGTGTTAACCTTTGTTAAATTAAATCAGTCAGTTCAATACACAGTAAATATTTTCGTTATCAATTTAACCAAATCCTATGTGCTATGACAAAACGTGTAATTTACTTCGCAATGTTCTTTATGTTCCTGGCCGGTGGGCTTCTTGCCCAGCAGGAAAAACCGCTTCGTATCCACGAGGCTGGAATTAACTTCAGCAGCCTGAATTCATTTGGCCTTCATTACAAGACAGGCAGAGAAAAGACGCTTTTACGGCTAAGCCTTCTTTCATTGAATCTCGGGAATAATGCCAACTGGGGAAGGGCTGAAGATTCAGTTGATGTTAAAGCACAAAACTACGGCGCCGGGTTCAGAATCGGCTTTGAAAAACATGTTCCCATGATCAAAAAATTCGATTTTATCTGGGGCCTTGAGACCGGATGCAGTTATTTTTATGAAAGGCAGAAAATTGAAATGCCTTATAACGACCGTGATCATACCAGCTGGAATATAACATCAATGGTAAATCTTATCCTCGGCGCCACCTATACCATTTCAGATCACTTTGTATTTGGCGCTGAAATAACCCCTGGGATCCATTATACTTATGGAAAATCCAAAAACGTCTATCCTGAAAGCTCTGTTGAACAAACCGACTCTTCATTCGGATTCGGGTTCAGCAACAATTTTGCCAGTTTATCCCTGGCTTACCGTTTCGGAAAATAACCGGTTGTCAGAATAATTTTTGCAACTCTTTTTTTATTTCTTCAAGCGCTGTATCCACAGGTAGTTTACCCCTGGCAACAGACATCTCAAAAATCTCTTTAACAAGCTCCGAGGAGGGGGCTGATTCAACGGTCCTTGCAGATGCCTGGTTTATCATTGAAATGGTCTCCTCTTTTGCATTCCTGATCAGTTCCCAGGCATGCTGGGAAACATATAATTGCTGAGACAGATTGTATTCAAATTCCTCACGGATCGTCCTTGTAAGTAAAGATTGCAATTGTAAAACAGATAAATCAGGACCATTGAGCCGCAGCACTATGTTCGAGGGATGAATGCGTTCAAGAAACAGGACAAACCGTTCATAAGCCTGTAAACGCAATGGAAGAATTGTTACATGATCCTGGCTGTTCCCTGCAACGGGAGCAGGTTTCCGGGTTTGCTTCAGGTAATACCACAAAAGGAAAAAAGCGCCTCCG
>CAISJJ010000301.1 GCA_903885595.1 uncultured Bacteroidales bacterium | reverse complement strand
AGATAAAACTGATCAATTCTGAGCGGTATACCGGCCAGAAAAAACGTCATTTTACCAATATCCATGCGGAGAAACGGATTTCCTGAAAGCGTTGCAAAAGGAAGAAACAATGCTGCCGCTATCAACAGACTTTGTACGAACTGGCGTTTATTTGTAATGCGGGAATTTGGCATAAGTAGATAGTCCTTACGATGTAACGGGTTAATCCAATCGACAAAATAATGACGTTCGAGCTGATATTTCTCGTTATAAAACTAGTGTTTTATAAATGGTAAACGCTATTGAATTTACAATATGTACATAGCAAAGCAGACAACAAGTGACGGCAAATATAATGTAACAGGTCCTATACACCGGCTATAACATAGAAAATACTCCACTGAAATATTTTATAGCAATCACTTCACAAAGCACGTATTGTCCACAATTAAAGACAATATATTGGAGACATTCATGACAGTACTGCGCGGAATAAAACTTCTTTTGAGAACTTGCACCTGTTGTTTATTTTTTTTAGCGTTGAGCGGGTGTATAAATGCACAGATTCGTTCGAGTATGGAAGCACAGGGTTTCGGATTTTCACCGCCAACCGGCACCTTTCAGGTGCCATTAACACATTCACTACCAATTTCCATATCACCAGTATCCAGTAATATCAGAGGGGCACTGGTGATTCCAGATTCTCTTGCAAACGAAATAAATGAACAACGCATAGCCTGTTCTATAACGGATTACAAATATATTATCCGCTCCGGCAAACAGCTCCAACTGTACTTACAGGGACAATTAAGCCCACATTTCGGTAAGTTGGACATCATTTCCCGTATTGACGAAACTCGCAAGGATTATGATATTTACATCGAACCTTCAACTCCCGTAATTTCCTTAGATACCAAATGTAGCCCGGGCATGCTTTACGACAACGGTCAAATAACAGTACAATTAACCGGAACGGTAACAATAAAAGATCCACTCGGTCAGATACTTGCTGAAACCCACTACAACAAAACCCAGGCAGGCGTCCTTATGCAGGGAATAAAAAAAACGGCTGATACTTTAAATAAATTTGTCGTTGAGGATGAACGCTATCCGGCACTGGAGAAGGTGGAGCAGGGTCCTCTGTTTGTAGCAATCGGTTTATTGTCAGTATACAACGCAGCAATGGCCGAAGCGTCTGAAGCACTCATTAAATCAGAAAAATTTACCGTTTATGCCAAGAAATTTGAAATAGAATCACCTAAAATTGCTACGGTAGAGACCTTAAAACAAGGAGGGGAAATTAAAAATGGACAAGCAAATATAGCCTCGAAAGATCAATCAACGACACATTCATCAAAAAACAAAAAAGGTATAAAAACCATTGCACCTCCGACCATCACCATAACCTCGCCAAAAATGAAGCGTAGTTTAAAGTTTATTGCCAAGGAGGATACTCTGAGCGTAACAGGCAAAGCGAAGAACTCCGTTGACATTGTTTCTGTTACTGTTAATGGCCAACTGGCATCATTAGACGCACAGGGGATTTTTTCAACGGAACTGTCGTTACAGACGGGAATTAATCAGATAATTATTGAGGCCGTAGATAGTAACAATAACCGCGCCACTAAGAAATTCACCGTTACCCGCCCAGCAGTTAAAGCAGCTTTACAAAAAAAGTCCACCCCTATTTTACGCACAGAATCCGCTGACATCGCGAATGATCAGGAACCTGCTGAAGACACACCAGATGAGCTCACAACACTGATTGCCAAGAAGGATTTGACGGGACTGAGAACCTACCTTGACGCACACCCTGAAGCGTTATCGTCAATCAAAAATGCGAGCATGCGACTACGTTTCACCGGCCCGACAGATCTGCGTATCATAGACATCGCACAACTGGTAAAAGAAGGGAAGGATGATTCGCTTATTATAGCGCAGATTACAAGCGTTGCAGGCCCCTATAAAAAGTTCACCGCCTTGGATCTCGCCGCACTGAAAAAAATGGCTATTTCTGACAAACTCGTGGCAGCCATGATTACAGTCACTACCGAATATGCAAAAGAGCAAAAACGTCTTTCAGAACAGCAAATCACCGAGCAAAGCGCTGCACCTGTACAGATCGTCCAGGAAGCACCCCAGCAACAAGCCCAACAAGTACCTGAGCAACAGCAGGCACCTGAATCCAACGCTCTAACCGATTGCCTGAAGCTGGCCGCCGCGCTCAGAGTGTGTGATCACGCAGGGGGATTCTTTGCAATGGGTTGCAAGATGGTCGCACGATCACAATTTAATTGCCCAACGTTATAACCGACAGGTATAAAACAAATCGTTCATATAACCATCTGAATTCATTTTGAGTGCCGTGCACTAACTCTACGGCAAAAACTCCTTTGTCATAACAACCTGAGTCCCACCCTTCCCATCTGGCTTCAAAACACAGAGAGCTTTATGGGCCGGCAGGGGAATGCTGGTTGTAATTGATCTGCCGGTCTTTCTGTACGCCTGATTCAAGGCTTCAATAACATCCACGTCTGAAATGCACTCGTCGTTTTTCTTATTGTAAACAAACCAGTCTCCCGTTTCTTTTCTGATCAGCTT
>CAISJJ010000300.1 GCA_903885595.1 uncultured Bacteroidales bacterium | reverse complement strand
GGGCAATGGCATCGTCGGTGTCCTTTTTCAGGTTGCGGAATACAACGATGTTCCCCTGCGATTTCTGATCGTTTAAAATACGGTTTGTTCTCGAGTACGACTGTATGAGCCCGTGATATTTAAGGTTTTTATCCACGTACAGCGTGTTGACCTTCTTGGCGTCAAACCCGGTCAGGAACATATTCACCACCAGCAGAATGTCAACCCTGTCCTTTTCCCGGGCATCAATCCGTTCACGGTCCTTTATGCGCTTTGAAATATCGTTGTAGTAGTTGTAAAATGACTGGCTATCGCGGGTAGAGAAATTGGTTTCAAACATTTGATTGTAGTGGATAATAAACGCATCCAATTTCTCACGGCTATGCTGGTTGGTGATGGAAGTTCCACTGGCTCCATAATCCGTTGTTTGATCTGCTGCCATGTCAAATTCTTCAATTTCCGGTTCGTCATACAACAATCCGGTAGCATCCTTATCATCTTCATTGGCAGTATAGCTGAAAATTGTCGCGATCCTGAGATTGTGTTTCCCGGCCTCTTTCTTTGACTGGAACAGTTCGTAATATTTGATCAGGGTTTCAATGCTGCTCACACAGAACATCGCCGTAAACTCCTGGTTATAAGTTTTGCGATGATGCTGCGCCAGGATATAATCTGCAATTTTATCCAGGCGCACAGGTGATTCCATCAACTCCCGGGTATCAATGTCCTCAACTTCGATATCAATGCTGGTTTTACTTTCATCCTTCTGCCTGTACCTGCCCACGTACTCAACAGAAAACTTCAATACATTCTCATCTTTGATTGCATCCGTGATCACATATTTATGCAGGCATTCGCCAAACAATTCTTTGGTTGTTCGCTTTCCAAGATCGTTTTTCACGGCGTTGTCAACAAATATGGGCGTTCCGGTAAAACCAAACAACTGAATGTTTTTAAAAAATGCTTTTATCCGTGCATGCGTCGCTCCAAACTGAGAGCGGTGACACTCGTCAAAGATGAATACGATTTTTTCATCTTTCAGCTTGTCCATCCGCAACAGGTAATGTTTCTTGCTGATGGCGGTATTTAGTTTCTGGATGGTGGTGACAATGAGTTTGGTGTCGTCAGAAAACTGCTTTACCAACGCATTGGTATTGTCTGTGCCATCGATACTGCCCTTGCTGAAGCTGTTAAATTCTTTGGTGGTTTGGTAATCCAGGTCCTTCCGGTCAACCACAAAAACAACTTTCCTGACATGTGGCAAATTCATCAGGATCTGGCTGGCCTTGAACGATGTCAACGTTTTACCTGAACCGGTGGTGTGCCAGATATATCCGTTCTTATTGGTGTCCTTCACCCGTTCTATCAGAGCTTCAACGGCAAAGTACTGGTAAGGCCGCAGCACCATCAGGATTTTGTGAGCTTCACTCAGGACAATGTACTTGCAGATCATTTTAGAGATATGGCACGTGTCCAGAAAGCAGAAGGCAAATTGCTCCAGCTGGGTGATGGTTTTGTTGTTCAGGTCACTCCAGAAAAAGGTTTGCTTGAAAGACTGGTGTTTGTTGTTGGCATAATATTTCGTGTTCACGCCGTTGCTGATCACGAATATCTGCACGTACTGAAATAATCCGATGGATGCGCCAAATGAATGACGCTGATAGCGGTTGATCTGGTTAAATGCCTCTTTCAGCTCTATCCCCCTGCGTTTGAGTTCAATCTGAACCAAAGGCAAACCATTGATCAGCAGGGTGACATCGTAACGGTTTTTGTAAGTGCCTTCTACGCTGATCTGATGTGTGACCTGGAACTGGTTCTGGCACCAGTTTTCCTGCTGGATGAACTCAAAGTAAAGGTTTTCGCCGTTGTCCCTGACGATATGCTGCCTTTCCCTCAGTATTTTGGCCTTGTCGAATACCGAACCTTTGTTCAGGATGTTCAATACCCGGTCAAATTCCTTTGACGTTAATTGCATCCCGTTATGCTTCTCGATTTGCGCCTTCAGATTGCCAAGCAAAACCGTTTCATCCCTGATGGCCACGAAAGTGTAGCCCAGTTGTTGCAACTGGTCCACCAGGTTATCTTCGAGTATTTGTTCGGGTTGCTTTGACATGTTATTTCCAAACAGGCTCTTTATCCCAATCGTTTAAAAAACCTAATTTGTAAATGGGAATATTGGGATTGTTTTGAAACAGTTCCAGAAGTTTTGTTTTGATCTGATGGTTGGGTGTAGTTGCATTGCACAAGTAAATAAGGCAGGAGGTAATGAGGAAAGGCTTTTTGACTTGTACGGTCAGAAGGCTTTGAGAAAACCAATGCCCCATTGGATTATTCAAATGCAGGACGGGTGTTTTAACCATATTCCGGCTCCACAAACGGGAATGATGTGCGATGATGTTGCGCACATAGGCAATCGCTTCCAGCCAGCTTGATAATTCGCTATGTAAGTTCAGCCCCATCTCTTTTGCAATGGTTGCTTTTGCAGGTAGCTGATGATGTAAGTTTTTATAAAGCTTTGATAATGTTCCAAACGAGGCGACTTCAAGTATTTTCCATGCATCGGCATCAGAGGCCGGATAACGTGATCGCTGATCTTTGATAAATATTTCCTGGCTTCTGTCGAACTCGGTTTTTAAATCCAACAAATGCTGAGTATGTTTTGCAGAATCACTGAATAAAGCCGGATCCAGGTACCATAAGCCGCCATGTACCAAGGATACAT
>CAISJJ010000299.1 GCA_903885595.1 uncultured Bacteroidales bacterium | reverse complement strand
GCACCGAAGGCGAACCCAGCACCAGCCTGAATTTTGAAATAATTAACCCTCACCCCCATGAAAGCCACGACACCAAAAACAAAAGAACCTGCAGCAGAAAAAGAAACATCCAAAATAGTCGATAAAACTCAATTTCCCATTGTAGGTATCGGCGCTTCCGCGGGAGGCTTAGAAGCTTTGGAGCAGTTTTTCGGAAATATGCCAAAAGACAGCGGAATGGCCTTCGTGGTGATCCAGCATCTCGACCCGACCCATGTAGGGATCATGCCCGAGCTATTGCAACGGATTACCACCATGAAAGTATTTCAGGCAACTGACGCGCTAAAAGTGAACCCAAACTGCGTGTATGTGATACCTCCCAACAAGAGCCTGTCGCTGCTCAATGGCGTTTTGCACTTGTTTGATCCGGTTGTGTCGCGCGGACTGCGGTTGCCTGTTGACATATTCTTTCGTTCCCTGGCCTCCGACATGCAGGAAAAAAGCATCGGCATCATTCTATCGGGCATGGGTAGCGACGGCAGCCTGGGCCTGAAAGCCATAAAGGAAAAAAACGGGATCGTGCTGGTACAGTCTCCCGAATCGGCCAAGTATGATGGTATGCCCCGCAGCGGCATTGAAGCCGTCATTGCAGATATTGTAGCTCCTGCCGATGAATTACCCGCCAGGCTGATCGCTTTTTTAAAGTACATTCCGGCAGCTAAAACAGATCCCGATCTGGATGTTAAAAGCCAAAGTAACCTCGATAAGATCATCATACTTATTCGCGAACAAACAGGCCATGACTTTTCATCGTATAAGAAAAACACCCTGTTTCGCCGAATCGAAAGACGCAAGGGCGTTCACCAGATTGACAAACTACAAAACTATGTCCGTATGATGCAGGAAAATCCAAAAGAGGTGGAGATACTCTTTAAAGAGTTGTTGATCGGCGTTACCAGCTTTTTTCGCGATACGGCCATGTGGGAAAGTCTCAAAGGAAGTGTGCTGCCCGATTTGCTTGACGAATTGCCCGACGGACATGTACTGCGTGCCTGGGTTACTGGCTGCTCAACCGGCGAAGAGGCCTATTCACTGGCGATTGTGTTTAAAGAAATACTTGATAAGATTAAAAAACACCGTAACCTGACCCTACAGGTATTTGCCACCGACCTGGACCGTGATGCCATTGAGATCGCCCGTAAAGGCTATTTTTCAAAAAACATCGCATCCGATGTATCCTCCGAGCGTATCAGCCGTTTTTTTACAGAGGAAGGTGAAGGCTACCGCGTGAATACCGCCATCCGCGAAATGGTGGTGTTTGCCACGCAGAATGTGATCAAAGACCCTCCCTTTACCAAATTAGACATCCTAACGTGCCGCAATATGCTGATTTACATGGAGTCAGATCTGCAGAACAAGGTAATATCATTATTTAATTACAGCCTGAACCCTGATGGGATTATGGTACTCGGCACCGCCGAAACGCTTGGGACCCAAATTGAAGGGTTTAAAGATATTGACTCCAAACTGAAAATTTTCAAACGCAATGCAATATCAATTGAGCCGGTTCTACTAGATTTTCCAAGCTCCTTTTCCCGGTCTAAAAAAGTGAGCACCGAAATTGTGTCGCCACCCAAAGCTGTTCAAAACATCCAGGTTATTGCCGATCAGATTTTGCTTCAGCGTTTTGCCCCTGCCAGTGTGTTGGTCAATGCTGAAGGCGACATTATATACATGACCGGCCGTATCGGGAAATACCTTGAACCGGTGGCCGGCAAAGCAAACTGGAACATTTACGCCATGGCGCGCCCGGGGGTGCGCGAAGGGCTGCCGGTCGCCCTGCGCAAAGCAATGCAAAATTTTGATACGGTGACCTTGCGCAATTTACAAGTCGGAACCAATGGAGGCACTCAGTTTGTCGATGTTACGGTTCAGCGCATCGAAAAGCCCGAATCGATCAAAGGGATGATCATGCTGATATTTACCGATGTTCCGGCGATGCTTGAAAATGATGTTATCAACCCGAAAACAGGCAAACGAAGTCCAACCCGCAGACAAAAGGAATTGGAGATCGAGCTGCAGCGAAGTTATGAGGATCTGCAAAGCACCCGCGAGGAGATGCAGACATCGCAGGAAGAGCTGAAATCGACCAATGAAGAATTACAATCAACCAACGAAGAGCTGCAATCGACCAACGAGGAACTCACTACCTCAAAGGAGGAGATGCAGAGCCTGAACGAAGAGTTGCAAACGGTCAATGCTGAGCTGCAAAGCAAGGTAGGCGATTATATCAGGGCCAGCGATGACATGAAAAACCTGCTCAACAGCACCGAGATTGCAACCCTTTTCTTAGACAGGGATTTGAACATCCGCCGGTTTACCGATCAGGCAACCAAAATTATCAAACTCCGCCCATCCGATATTGGCAGACCCTTTACCGAACTGGTAACCGATTTGGAATACCCCGAAATTGACAACCATGCCAGGCAGGTGATCAAAACCCTGGTATCGGTCGAAACGGCCATTACAACCCACGACCACAGGTGGTATAATGTAAGGATCATGCCTTACCGCACCCTTGACGATCGCATCGACGGACTGGTTATCACATTCACCGATATAACCACTGCAAAGTTGGCCGAGAAGGCAATGACCATTTCAGAAACCCGTTATCGCCGGCTCTTTGAATCGTCAAAAGACGGGATTCTTATCCTCGATGCCGAAACCGGAAAGATTACGGATGTGAATCCATTTCTGGTTGAGCTGTTGGGATATTCTAAAGCACAATTCCTTGAAAAGGCAATTTGGGAAATAGGATTCCTGAAAGATATCATTGCCAATAAGGATAAATTCATGGAATTGCAGCAGAAGGAGCTTGTACGTTATGAAAACCTTCCACTCGAAACCTCTGCAGGGCGAAAGATCCAGGTTGAGTTTATCAGCAATGTGTATTCAGTAAATAATATGAAGGTAATCCAATGTCAGATTCGTGATTTAACAAGCATCAGACGATAAGCAATGAAAAAACCACCAAATCGGCATCAGGTGCACTCCTTCGTCAAAAAGCAAACAAATCGTAAAGGCACTGAAGAAGAACCCTGCACCGGTCTGGGATTGATCATCTGTAAGGAATTTGTTGAGAAAAATGGAGGCAGGTTATGGATTGAGAGCGAGTAAGGGATTGGAAGTACTTTCAATTTTTTGGTACCAGCTGCTCCACCTCGCAACCGGTAATCGTTTAGTCATTCCACCTGATAATCGGTGCTTGATTATACCAGGGTTTGTTAATTTTCCTTTACACAGTGCCATACCTCCATAATAATTGAACCTTTCCGAATCAAAACAGGAATAACCGCCTATCTTTGTAGAAAGTTATAATCTCACTCATTGTTTGACAAATTTCCCCACCTGAACTATCCTCTCACCCGTCACCCGCACAAAATAAATTCCGCTGGGAAGGTCGGTGATGTCAATCACTGTTTTGGGTTCGGTGAGTTGGCGGGTGATGAGTTTCATACCGTTGAGGTTCAGGATGGAGAGATAACCTGTTACTGAGGTTTCAATAATTATTTTATCCGATGATGGGTTGGGGGAAATGGAAAATTTATTGTCAATGATAATGTTATTCACCACTAATGTTGCACATGCAGCTTCGAGCTCTGCTTCGGTGTTGCACCCATCTGCATTATCCCTGATATAGTAATAAGCCAGGGGATTGGTAATAAAATCACAGATGCTGTGGACAGCGCAATTTGACAATGATTCATTGTTAGAGATGGATACTTCATGTATGGAACCAGCATCTATATTGTCTAATCCGGTCAGGCTGGTCAGGGCTTGATTATATGAAATCCCAAGGTAACCCCCGATAGAAGTTAAACTCTCCAGTCCTGTCAGACTGGTCAGCGACGGGAAATAAGCAATATGAAGGTACCCTCCGATGGAAGTCAAACTATTCAATCCCGTTAGGCTTATCATGGCAGGGGTTTGATGAAAATAAAGGTTGCCCCCAATGGAGACCAAACCTTCAAGTCCTGTCAGGTCGGGTAAAGCGTTGTAATATAAAATTTCGAGGTTCCCCTCGATAGAGGTCAAACCTTGCAGTCCTGTCAGGCTGGTCAGGACCTCGTTTTGATTAATTTCAAGATCTCCGCCAATAAAAGTTAGACTTTCCAAACCTGTCAGGTTGGACAAAGCAGCATTATAAATAATTTCAAGGTTACCCGTGATGTTTGACAAGCCTTCAAGTCCAGTCAGATTGGGCAGAGAACTGTTATCCATAATTATTATGGTTCCATCAATGAAATGCAAATTATTCATTCCCGTCAGGCTGATCAGCGCGGGGTTGTGATAAATATTAAGGTCTCCCCCGATGGAAGTCAGGCCTTCCAATCCCGTCAGGCTGTGCAATGCATTATTGTTCATAATAACCATGCCTTCCCCGATGGAAGTCATATTGTTCAATCCCGTCAGGCTTGTGAGGGAATCGTTTGTATAAATTGAAAGAATTCCTGCTATTGATGTCAACCCTTCTATTCCCGTAAGGTTGGGCAACGGGTCGTTATCGAAAATTTTCAGGTCTCCCCCGACGGAGGTCAAACTTTCCAATCCCGTCAGACTGGTCAGGGTATCATTCCTCATTATCATAAAGTCACCATCTATGGAAGTCAATCCCTCCAAACCATTCAAATTGTTTAACATGTCGTTATCTTCAATACTTATACTCCCGGCAGAGGTCAGATTTTCCAGCCCCGTTAAACTTGCCAGGGAGGGGTTTAATCTGATATCAAGGAAAACGCCGACAGAATCCAGACTTTCCAACCCTGCTAAACTGTTAAGAGAAGAGTTTGACCGGATTCCTAACTCATTGCCGACGTAAATCAGGTTATCCAGTCCCGATAAACTATTCAGGG